>CP107217.1:2100000-2323157 GCA_025757745.1 Coriobacteriaceae bacterium | reverse complement strand
ACCCGAGGTTTCCTGGGCAAGGCTAATCCTCCCAGGGTCAGTCGGGGGCTAAGGCGAGGCCGGGAGGCGTAGCCGACGCGCAGCAGGCAGACATTCCTGCACCGCGCACGCGGCGCTACGACCGACGGGGCGACGGATGGGGGTGGCTCGGCGGGGTTCTGGACGTCCCCGTGATGGAGCGCGGCCCGCGGACCAGGGAAATCCGGTCCGCACGAGGGCGAGGCTCCGGACGAAGCGACTGAGCGAAGCGAGTGAGCCCGAGGTCCCTAGAAAAACCCCTAGGCAGGCGCGTGCGCGCCCGTACCGCAAACCGACACAGGTGGGTGGGTAGAACATACCGAGGCGATCGGGTCAACCATGGTCAAGGAACTCGGCACAATGGCCCCGTAACTTCGGGAGAAGGGGTGCCCGCGCGTACGTGAACGGACTTGCTCCGGGAGCGGAGGCGGGCCGCAGTGGAGAGGCCCAAGCGACTGTTTACCAAAAACACAGGACTCTGCAGAAGCCGCAAGGCGACGTATAGGGTCTGACGCCTGCCCGGTGCCGGAAGGTCACGCGGAGGGGTTAGCCGTTAAGGCGAGGCCCCGAAGCCAAGCCCCGGTAAACGGCGGCCGTAACTATAACGGTCCTAAGGTAGCGAAATTCCTTGTCGGGTAAGTTCCGACCTGCACGAAAGGCGCAACGACTTGGGCGCTGTCTCGACCATGGACCCGGTGAAATTGCACTGGTCGTGAAGATGCGACTTACCCGCGGAAGGACGGAAAGACCCCGTGAACCTTCACTGCAGCTTGGCATTGGCCGCTGGTCCCGCGTGTAGAGGATAGGCAGGAGGCATCGATCCGGAGGCGCCAGCCCCCGGGGAGCCGCCCTTGGAATACTGCCCTCGCGCGACCGGCGTCCTAACCCGAGGCCGTCAACCGGCTCGGGGACCGTGCCAGGCGGGCAGTTTGACTGGGGCGGTCGCCTCCTAAAGGGTAACGGAGGCGCGCGAAGGTCCGCTCGGGACGGTCGGCAACCGTCCTTTTGAATGCAAGAGTACAAGCGGGCTTGACTGCGAGGCCCACAAGCCGAGCAGGTGCGAAAGCAGGCTCTAGTGATCCGGCGGCCCCGAGTGGGTGGGCCGTCGCTCAACGGATAAAAGGTACTCCGGGGATAACAGGCTGATCTTGCCCAAGAGTCCACATCGACGGCAAGGTTTGGCACCTCGATGTCGGCTCATCGCATCCTGGGGCTGGAGCAGGTCCCAAGGGTACGGCTGTTCGCCGTTTAAAGCGGTACGCGAGCTGGGTTCAGAACGTCGTGAGACAGTTCGGTCCCTATCCTCCGTGGGCGCAGGAGAATCGATGGAGGCTGCCCCCAGTACGAGAGGACCGGGGTGGACGCACCTCCGGTGAACCGGTTGTCGACCAACGGCACGGCCGGGTAGCCGCGTGCGGCGCGGATAACCGCTGAAGGCATCTAAGCGGGAAGCCGTTCCAGGGATTAGTTCTCCTTCCGGTAAGGGCCCAGGTAGACTACCTGGTCGATAGACGGCAGGTGCAAGGACGGCGACGTCCTCAGCCGAGCCGCACTAATCGCCCGAGCTCTTCCGGAACCGCACCTCGCGGCCCGCGGGACAAGCGCCCATGCGCGGTCCGGGCACGAGGATGCCCCCGAGTCACCTTTCCTATACGCCATGCGGCCCCCAGGGCACGTGAGAGGGACACCCGGACACCGAGAACGGTGGGCGCCGCCCACCGGTCAGCGGCCAGAGCATGGGGGGCACGCCCGGTCCCGTTCCGAACCCGGAAGCTAAGCCCCATCGCGCCGAGAGTACTGCGGGGTCAGCCCGTGGGAGGCCAGGGCGCCGCTGACCGGTGGACGGCACCGAGCCGCCATTGGGAATGTAGAAGGGGGAGGCCTCGCGGCCTCCCCCTTTTTTGCGTTTGGTCGATATGAGCTAAACGCCTCTATGGCTTAATAGCCTTTTCTATTTGAAGAAAACAAAATGAATGACCAGCGCGATTGCCACGATGGCAATGATCAAGAGCGCAATTTGGAGACGGTGCTGTCTGCGCCGTCTGTTTGACGATGTAAATATCGATTTCCCCTGCTTAGGCGTCTCGAGATAGCGGGCGGAATGCGTTAGAGTTTGCTTGGGACGGGGCCCTCTGCGATGTTGCTTTGTGGGTGTTTGTGTCTGCTCCTGGCTGCTTGCGCTGTTTTTGGATAATGGGGCATCTTTTAGATACACCGGATCGCTCGAGGCGACACCCATGTGTCTGCGCGCTGATTGAGATTCTTCTAGGGTTTGATATCGATTGCGAGTTACATACTCAGGCTCTGCATCGTTAATGGGCTCTTGGGAAATATGGGGACGATGGTAGCGTATGGGCTGTGAATAGGCAGAACTATCGTTCTGCAGCGACTCAAACGAATTGTCGGAGGTCTGATCGTCCATGATGCCCTTAGGTTGTCATTAACAACGTGTATGCGCTCATTGTAAGCCCTCCGCTTCGTTTTGACAGGCCGCGTATATGGTATTTAAGGCACGGTTCAAAGAACTTTAGCTTCGTTAAAACCTTAGTCGACCAGACTTAGATATGCTTATAGAAAGAGACTTAAAAAACTTTATATCAAAATGTATATATAAGAAATGGATGGGCATATATTAGAGCGTCAAAAGAAGTCCCTGCCACCTAGAAGATGGCTCGGCAGTCCCTTAAAGGAGTGGTAGTCATGGCAAGCATGGTTCCTTATCGTTCGGTTTTTGGTGTTCGTCCCTCTGCTAGCTCGTTGTTTGATCTCTTTGATGATATGAGCGACCTAGCGAACAGCTCGATTGCCTCTAAGGCGTTCCCCGTTGACGTTGAGGATAAGGGCGATGGCTATGAGGTCAAGGCTTATCTGACCGGCGTCGCCAAGGACGATATCGATGTCGAGCTTAACGAGGGCCGTCTGTCCATTAGCGTGAATGTCGAGGAAGACGAGGAGAACGAGGGTAAGAACTTCCTGCAGAAGGAGTTCAGCTCGTACAGCGCGACGCGCGGCGTGTACCTGAAGGATGCTTCGAGCGAGGGCCTTTCTGCAAAGTACGCTGACGGCATCCTTACCGTTACGGTTCCTAAGATTGTCGAGAAGAAGAACGTTACGAAGATTTCCATCGATTAAGGCTATCGGCTTTTAAAATCGGTGCCTACGTTAAGGGGGCTGGGAAGTGATTCCCAGCCCCCTTTGCTGTTTACTGTATGGTCATGGGCCGATATTGTCCGGCGGGACGTATCGTGAGTTTATGCAGCCCCTCAACGCGGGTGGCGGTGCTGCCAAGCTCGTTGTCGAGCGTTGCGTCGAGGGAGCTTGCGTAGCTTTTGACGGTCAGGCTTGGGCGATTGTTGTCTTGGCTAATGTGCATCGCGATAAGTTGCTCGGTGCGATCGGTTGCCAACGCGCGTGCGGCATCGGCGGCCTGATCGTTGGAGAGATGCCCTTTTACAGACAGGATACGTTCCTGAAGAAAGCGAGGATAGTCGCCTTGACGCAGCATGGTTACATCGTGGTTGCTTTCGAGTGCGAGAATGCGACAGTCCTTGAGCGTATCGATGGCATGCTTCGACAACTCGCCGGTGTCGGTGGCAAAGCCAATTGAATCACCCTGAGCGTCAAACCGGTAGCCGACGGGATTAACGACGTCGTGGGATGTCGAATATGTTTGAATGTGGACTCCGGCAATAGAGAGGGCGTCACCTGGGTCGAATTCCTCGACAGGTAGATGTGCGAGGCTTTCTTTGGACGTGAGCGTTCCTCTGCTGGAAAAGACTGGGCCATTCCAATGCTTGCACCATACCTCAAGCCCCTTGATGTGGTCGCTGTGTTCATGGGTGACAACAAGGGCGTACACGTCGTCTACCGACAGTCCGAGTTCCGCCATGCGTTTGAGCGTTTCGCGGCGAGACAGTCCGTCATCGACCATAATGAGCCCCTGCGGGCCCTCGATGAGTGCGCAGTTGCCTTTAGAGCCACTGCCGAGGATATGAAGGTGCAGACGAGACATAAGATTCCAAAGGATACAATGGGTGCGGACGAATAGAGGAGGAAGCAAATGCCTACGGTATCTCAGCATTATGGACACCATGCCGTGCCTGGGGCAGTCGATGAGACCCGGACGAGGCAGCAGGCTGCTCCTGTCGTGCTCATGGTATCAGGCGGCGCGGACTCGACGGCACTGCTTCTTATGGCGTGCACATCAAAGCTGGATATCCAAGACGGACGCGGTGTTGCCCCCATTGCTCGCGAGCGCCTGCATGTGCTGCATGTAAACCATCATCTGCGCGGCAAGGCGTCCGATGGCGACGAGGCCTTTGTGCGTGAGCTCTGCGCGAAATATGGTTTACCGCTGTGCGTGGAGCACGCTTATTTTGATGGGGAGTCGGGCAATATTGAGGCCGCGGCCCGCGAGGTGCGCTATGCCGCGGCGCGGAGGTATGTTCGCGAGCTCTGCGCCCAGACGGGGGCACCGCGAACGGCGGCTCGTATCTGCACCGCGCACACGTCTTCGGATCGCGCGGAAACGTTTTTGATGAACGCGATTAAGGGTTCAGGGCCCGCTGGCCTATCGAGCATTCCTCACCGGAGGAATATCGTGGTGCGCCCCTTGCTCGACCTAACTCATGGCGAGCTCGTGGGCTATCTACAGGTACATGGTCAGCCGTGGCGTGAGGACGAGAGCAATGAGGATATCTCGTATCTGCGAAACTACGTGCGCCATCGGGTAATGCCAGTGGTGGCACAGCGTAATGCGAGCGTGTGCAAGACGATTGGCGCCGCCTGCGAGATCCTTGGTGACGAAGATGCGTTTCTATCCCAGCTGTCGGCACAGGCGTTTCGAAGCTGCCTGCGCAAGGAGGCGGCGGGTGCGCTAGTGCTCGATGCCAGACGCCTTGCTGCGGCCGAGGTGGTAATCGCGCGGCGCATCGTGCGACTGGCGATCAAACGCATCGATCCGGACGCTCGTCCAGAGATGCGACATGTGGAGCGAGTCCTTTCCTGCGTTGCCGAGGGCGCAGGCTCGGTCACGCTTCCGGCGGGGATTGACGCACGCGTCGAATTTGGCATGCTGGCGTTTAAGGCTCCGGTGGCTCGCGAGGGCCTGGTCGCGGACTGGGTTACCGTACCCGGTCGTTTGCCGTTGGGCGGGGGACGTATGCTGGTCGCAGAGCCGATGGCCGTTGAACCGGGATGCGATATCGTGCGCCGCGCCCGTGAGCTTGCGGCTGCCGGGGAAGTGGCAGCTTTGGTAGACGCGGCTGCCCTGGGTTTTGCCGACAGCGATAGCGAGCGGATCCTGGCGGGCTCGCGTGGCGAGATCCCTGCCGAGGCGCGATTGGCGCGCCTATGGGTGGACGGTCCCGCACCGGGAGACGTGATGTGCCCGTTAGGAATGAGTGGCCGAAGCAAGAAGGTATCCGACTTGCTAGGAGAGGCTCGCATTCCCGTTTCCGAGCGCGCCGGCGTGCCCATGGTGAGGACGGCGCCGGGAGGTGCCGTGGTGTGGGTCGCCGGAGTTCGCGCGGACGAACGCTTTAAGTGCACGGCGGCGACGCGTGTGGCCTATCTGCTTCGCGTGGTTGACGCGGATTAGCCCCTCGTACCAGCTTTTCTGTGCGGCGTTGACGGTATTCCAGCGCTGATGATGCGCGGGCTGGAAAATATACCCCGTGCGCTGCTAGAATGTGTAGTTCGCGTCCATACGGCGGTGTGTGGGCGATTAAGCACAAGAAAGGGTTGTCATGGCTTCTCAACATCCGGATATCGAGAAGGTTCTGTTTACGCAGGAGGATATCGAAGGTATCGTTTCTCGCCTGGGCGAGGAGATTACGCGCGACTACGCTGGTAAGGATCTGGTGTTGATCGCGGTTCTGCGCGGCGCCGTTGTCTTTATGGGCGACCTGATGCGCAAGATCGAGCTGCCGACCAACATCGATTTCATGGCTGTTTCGAGCTATGGCGACGGTGTGAAGTCTTCGGGCATCGTGCGTATCATTAAGGACCTGGATATCGACATCCGTGGTCGCGACGTGCTGATCGTCGAGGACATTCTGGACTCGGGCCTGACCCTCAAGTACCTGATGAAGAACCTCGAGAGCCGCAAGCCCGCTTCGCTGGAGGTCGCTGCCTTCCTGTGGAAGGACGTTGAGGACCGTACCTCGGCCATCACGCCCAAGTATGTTGGAACCCATTGCCCCGATGCCTTTGTGGTGGGCTACGGCCTCGACTATGCCGAGCGCTATCGCAACCTTCCGTATCTGGGCATTTTGAAACCGGAGGTTTATTCGTAAGATGCCCGACGACCGTAACGACAACAATCCCCAGACTCCCCGGGACCCAAAGATTCCGGGGATGCCCGGAGGCAAGAAGCCCACGCGTACGGGCTGGCTGTATTTTCTTTTGGCTTGCGCGCTTCTGGGCTATGCCTTCTTTAATATGGGTTCCGGCTTTGCCAACTCCAGCAATACCGTTAAGCTCGCGACGAGCGAGATGGTCAGTGCCATTAAGCAGGATCGCGTCGAAGATTTGACCTATACGGTTCAAGACGGAAGCGTGGCGGGTCATTACTGGAAGACAAAAAAGGACAAGGGCGATACGAGCGAGCTCAAGAGCTTTTCCTCGACCTATGTCGGCTCCGATTCGCTTGCCGAGCTTATGGCGGAGCACCCCGACACCAAGTATATCGTCAACACCAACGACCCCGATTTTTGGGGCGACTTGGCGATGAGCGTGCTGCCGACGATCGCCCTGATCGCCATCATGTTCTACTTTATGCGCCAGATGATGGGCGCCAATAACAGGAACATGCAGTTTGGCAAGACCAACGCCAAGACTAACGAGGCTACGCGTCCCAAGGTCAAGTTCGAGGACGTGGCCGGCGTGGACGAGGCCGTCGAGGAGCTCGAGGAGATCCGCGACTTCCTAAGCGATCCGGACCGCTATCGCAAACTGGGTGCCAAGATCCCGCGCGGCGTTTTGCTGGTGGGCCCTCCGGGTACCGGTAAGACGCTGCTGGCCAAGGCCGTTGCCGGCGAGGCGGGCGTGCCGTTCTTTAGCATCTCTGGTTCTGACTTTGTCGAGATGTTCGTGGGTGTCGGTGCCAGCCGCGTGCGCGACCTCTTTAAGGAGGCCAAGTCTCAGGCTCCGTCGATCATCTTTATTGACGAGATCGATGCCGTGGGACGTCAGCGCGGAGCCGGTCTGGGCGGCGGCCACGACGAGCGCGAGCAGACGCTCAACCAGCTGCTGGTCGAGATGGACGGTTTTGAGGAAAGCGACTCGGTCATCCTGATCGCCGCAACTAACCGTCCCGATATTCTGGACCCGGCATTGCTGCGCCCCGGTCGTTTTGACCGCCAGGTCACGGTCGACCGTCCGGACGTAAAGGGCCGCGAGCAGATCTTGCGCGTGCATGCCGAGAACAAGCCGATGGACGAGGACGTTAAGTTTGAGAAGCTCGCCCAGATGACCGTTGGCTTTACCGGTGCCGATTTGGCGAACCTGCTCAATGAGTCTGCGCTGCTGGCCGCTCGCCGTCATCGTTCCGTGATCTCGATGGACGAGGTCGAGGAGTCGATGGAGCGCGTGATTGCCGGACCACAACGCAAGGGCCGTGTGATGACCGAAGCCGAGCGCACCACGATTGCCTACCACGAGAGCGGTCATGCCCTGGTGGGTCACATCTTGGAGCACTCCGATCCGGTTCATAAGATTTCGATTGTCAGCCGCGGCCAGGCTCTGGGCTACACGTTGCAGCTTCCGCAGGAGGATCACTTCCTCAAGACCAAGAACGAGATGCTCGATGAGCTTGCCGTGTTCTTGGGCGGTCGCGTTGCCGAGGAACTCATGTGCGACGACATCACGTCGGGCGCGAGCAACGACCTGGAGCGCGCGACCAAGATGGCGCGCGAGATGGTCACGCGCCTGGGCATGAGCGAGGAGTTGGGCACGCAGGTGTTTGGCGAGGCGCAGCATCAGGTGTTCCTTGGTCGCGATTACGCCGATCACCAGGATTACTCCGAGGAGACGGCGCGTCGCATCGATATCGAGGTCCAGCGCATTATGCGCGAGGCCCATCGCCGCGCGGTCGAGATTCTGGATGCCCGTCGCGATCAGCTTGATCTGATGGCGAAGGTGCTGCTTGAGCGCGAGACCGTCGAAGGCGACGCCGTGAATGCCCTGCTCGACAACGAGTGGGATGCCTACCTTGAGCGCGAGGGCGATATCCTGGCGGCCAAGGAGGAGCGCAATGCCAAGGCGGCTGGCATGCCGACCAAGAAGCGCGCGCCTCGCATGAGCGAGGAGGAGCTGGCGGCTGATGCCGCAGCTTTTGCGCAGGCGGCCATGCAGGAGGATGCCGAAGTCGCATCCGAGACTGCCGATGATGACTGTGCCGTCAATGCCGGTGCCGACACCGACGACGACAAATAGTCTTTGTGGTGAAAGCCTCCGCGGGGAAACCTGCGGAGGCCTTTTCTTTTGAGCGATATGGGGCCATCTGTTGATTGGGGACAGACTAAATGAGCGTTTTCACGCATTTAAGTCTGTCCCCAATCAACACCCAATTAACATTGCTGCGGCACTTTGCTCGACTAAAGCGTACAATAGCGCCTATGCGAAAGGGGAACAGATGATCAACGAAACTATGTATGCTCGCGGTGCGGAAAGCTCCATCATCCGTGAGATCTTTAGCTATGGTCTTGAGCGCAAGGCACAGATCGGTGCGGAAAACGTATTCGATTTTTCGCTGGGCAACCCGAGTGTTCCGGCGCCCGCTGCCGTGGCGGAGTCCATTAAGAAGGCCTTGGAGCTGCCGAGTGACCAGCTGCACGGCTACACTCCCGCACCGGGCCTGCCGCAATGTCGAGCAGCTGTCGCCGAATCGCTCAACCGTCGCTTTGGCACGAGCTATGAGGGCAAGGACGTCTTTATGACGGTGGGTGCCGCGGCTTCGCTCACCTGCGCGCTCAACGCCGTTACGAACCCGGGCGATGAGGTTGTTGTTATCGCCCCGTACTTCCCGGAGTATCGCGTGTGGATTGAGAAGGCCGGCTGCACGTGTGTCGAGGCGCTCGCCGATGAAGACACGTTTCAGCTGAGCGTGGACAACGTGCTCAAGGCGATCAGCGAAAAGACGGCGGCCGTCATCATCGACTCGCCCAACAACCCGACCGGTGCCGTATATACGCGCGACACGCTGACGCGACTGGCCAATGTTCTGCGCGAGGCCAACGCTCGGCGTGATCCCGAGAATCCGATTATGCTCATCTCGGATGAGCCGTACCGCGAGATCGTGTACGGTGCCGAGGTGCCTTGGGTGCCCTCGATCTACGAGAACACCGTGGTGTGCTACTCGTATTCTAAGTCGCTGTCGCTGCCGGGTGAGCGCGTTGGCTGGATCTTGGTTCCCAACACCAATCCGCAGGCTGCGCGTCTGATGCCGGCTGTTGCGGGTGCTGCCCGTACGCTGGGTTTTGTATGTGCACCGGCGCTCTTCCAGCGCGTGATTATCGATTGCATCGATGAGCCGAGCGATATCGAGGCCTATGCTCGCAACCGCACGGCGCTTACCGACGCCTTGGCGGACTACGGCTATACCTATGTTGAGCCGGACGGTGCTTTCTACCTGTGGGTGAAGGCACTCGAGCCCGATGCGAATGCGTTTTGCGAGCGCGCAAAGAAGTATGAGTTGCTTGCGGTTCCCTCGGACAGCTTTGGTATGCCGGGCTGGTTCCGCCTGGGCTATTGCGTGAGTTGCGAAACGATCATCAATTCGCTACCCGCTTGGAAACAGTTGGCGGACGAGTATCGTTAAAAGTAAAGCGCTCTGCCTACAATGTTTTACGTGAAACGGGGTTTGGTGTTAAGCCGGACCCCGTTGTCATGGACGTTGTGTCGTTGGGATGGAGTGGTTTTACGACTATCGAAGGCTATGCGTACAATGAATATAAGCGACGGCCGTGCCAGATAAGGAGACCCGATGCCCTACCTGCTTTCTTGTGACATTCATACCCATACGATGTTCTCTGCGCATGCATATTCGACCATTGAGGAGAATGTGTACTGGGCGGCAGAGCGTGGTCTGCAGGTGCTCGGATCTGCCGACCATCTGAGCTCTATGGTTACGGCTTGCCCTAATGACCTGCGCAGTTATCAGTTCTTTATCAACCAGGATATCTGGCCGCGCATTTGGAGCGGCGTGCTGGTGTTGCGTGGTGCCGAGGCCGATATCGTTTCACTGGACGGAAGCCTGTTTGGCGAGGACACTCCTGTCACGCTCGATATCGCCGGCGATTCGTACAGCCGCCCGCATTCGCTGTTCGATTTGGTTACGCGCAATTTGGATTATTTGGTGGCAAGCGTGCATAATCCGCAGCTCGCTGAAGGCGCGACGCTGGCCCAGACGACCGAGATGTATATCAATGCCCTGGAGCACCCCAAGGTGTTCATGCTGGGCCACGCGGGGCGCTCGGGCGTGCCGTTCGATATCGACGAGGTGCTGCTGGCGGCTAAGGCCAAGCACAAGATCATCGAGATCAACAACCATAGTCTTGAACACGGTGTCGACACTGAGCATTGGGCCGTATGCCGCAAGATCGCCGAGCGCTGCGCCGAGCTGGGCGTGGGTATTGGTGTGTCGACCGATGCCCACATTGGTATGGCCATTGGCAAGCTCGATCACGCCCGCAAGTTGCTCGACGAGATTCACTTCCCGCTGGATTTGATCGTGACGCGCGACCGCGAGACGCTGTTGCGCGAGATGGCGGCAGCTGGCGTGTGCGACCTGCGCAAGGGGATGTAGCGGAGTTTATAAACCAAGTGAAGGGGGCGGCCCGGGCGGGCCGCCCCCTTCTTGTGCCAGAGAATTAGCGGCGTTCGAGGACCGCTACGGTTTCGGTATGGTCGGTGTGGGGGAACATGTCGACGGGCGTGATCTTGAGCAGGCGATAGCCTCCGTCGAGGAGCTGGTGCAGGTCGCGCTCTTGGGTCACGGGGTTGCAGCTGATATAGGTGATGCGGCGCGGCTTAAGTGCGCAGGCAGCTTCGAGGAACTCGGGGGTGGAGCCGGCGCGCGGCGGGTCGATGGAAAGGACGTCGACGCGCTCGTTGTTGTCGGCGGCATCTAGGATGTAATCGGTGGCATCGTCGGCCATAAACCAGGCGCTGCGGGTAAGACCGTTGAGCTCGGCATTGCGGCGCGCGTCGGCAATGCCCGCCGGGTTGCGCTCCACGCCGAGCAGCATGATGCCGATGCCCTTGCTCTGGGCATCTTTAGCTGCGCAAAGACCGATGGTGCCGCTGCCGCAGTAGGCATCCATAAGCACATCGCCCTGGCGCAGGTCCATGCCGTCGATAGCGAGCTGATAGAGCAGTTCGGTCTGCTGCGGGTTGGTCTGATAAAACGCGGTGGGGGAGATATCGAAGTTGCAGCCGAGCAGCTGATCGCGCATGCACTCGGCGCCATAGACGATATGAGTTTCCTCACCCAAGATGGCGTTACCGGGACGGCCATTGATATTTTGGGCGACGGTGACGATATGCGGATCGAGCGCCGCGACGGCCTCAAAGAACTCCTGCGCATGCGGTAAGTCACGCTGGGCGGTCACGAGCGTGACCATGACCTGGTCGGTACGCCAACCGCAGCGGACGACGGCATAGCGAAGCAGCCCCAGATGCTTGTCCTCATTAAAGGCGGGAATATGCAGCCGCTCAGCTTCGCGCGCGATGCCGTTGAGAATCTGACGGGCACCCGGCGCCTCGACAGGACACTCGGGCACGGCAACGATTCTGTGCGTGCCACGTTCAAAAAAGCCGCAGCGGACAGCGCCCCCTTTGCCGGGGGCAAAGGGAGTGGCGGCCTTATGGCGAAAACCGCGCGGCGCAGGATATGTGCCTGGGTCACCCAGGGTGACTCCCATACCGCGAATGGGGTCGACGCTAATACCCTCGCGCTCGCAAAGGGCAGCAAAAAGCTCCTCCATAACAGCCTGCTTAGCTGCCAACTGCTTTTTATAAGGACGATTGAGCGCCGTGCACCCACCGCAAGCTTTCATGATGGAACAAGGAGACTTGGGGTCCACAGCCTTACGCGCAGGCGAAACCGGATCTTTATGCGAGCGCTTGGAGCGAGTCTGAGATGCCTTGTCCTCGCTCCGACGAGAGCCGGGACGCTTGGCCTTAGCCTTGCCTTTGGCTGACTTGCCCTTCGCATCCTGAGACGACTTGGATTTCTTAGAAGATTTTTTCTCCTCCGACCCCTCAGCCGCTTCGATCAAAGCACGACGAGCCTTACGCTCCGCACGAGATTCTGCCATCAATAACTCCACTAATTCATGAATTAAAGCTGCAAGTATTGTACCGTGCCAAGCCAGCAGACGATATACAAGCGGTTTATTCGTGTCAGTGATAAGCCCAACGACGGTTGCCCGCCGCGTGAGGGGTGTGGGGGTTAAGTTTATCGCGAGTTCCGCACGAACAGGAGGCCACTTAATGTGGCCTCCGTCGTGAGCAGGACTGTAGAGCAGGAAACTTAACCCCCACACCCCTCACGCGGCGGGCAAACTCGCCTTGTGCTCTATCACGCTAAAGTGTATGATTCTGAACGTTACATGACTCACTTTACCTAACTAAAGTGTCATCAAGGGGGAATACCATGAACACCGATATGTCTCGTCGTCAGTTTGTTGGTCTAGCCGGCTCGCTCGCCACGGTGCTTGGCCTTGGTCTTGTCGGTTGCGGCGGTGGCGCCGGCAAGGGCTCCGCCGCTGGCTCTGCCGCGGCCAAGGATGTGAAGGGCGCTGCGGAGTCCAAGAAGCTCGTGGTGGGCTTTGATAAGTCCTATCCTCCGTATGGTTTTGTGGGCGACGATGGCGAGTACACCGGCTTTGATCTCGATTTGGCCAAGGCTGTTGCCGATAAGCAGGGCTGGGAGGTCAAATACGAGGCCATCGACTGGGATGCCAAGGATACGCTGCTCAACTCGGGCGCCATCAACTGTATCTGGAACGGCTTTACCATGGAGGGCCGCGAGGACGACTACACGTTCTCCGAGCCGTACATGCTCAACGAGCAGGTGCTGGTGGTAAAGAAGGATGCAGGCATCAAGAGCTGGGACGATCTTGCCGGCAAGACCGTGATTACCCAGACTGATTCCGCTGCACAGGATGTGCTCGAGGGCGACCAGAAGGATTTGGCCGCGACGTTTGCCACGCTCGATACCATCGGTGAGTACAACACGGCGTTTATGCAGCTCGAGAGTGGTGCAGTCGATGCCGTCGCCTGTGACCTCTCGATTGCCCAGTATCAGCTTGCCGCCAAGCCCGATGCCTATACACAGCTTGATGAGCCGCTGTCCAGCGAGCACTACGCCGTCGGCTTTAAGAAGGGCGACACCAAGTCGGCCGATGCCGTGACCGAGTCGCTCAAGGCACTCTATGAGGACGGCACGGTCAAGGACCTGTGTGATAAATATGCAGATTACGGTCTATCCTTCGACAACTGGGTTTTGAAATAATGTCTATCCAAGTCATGATGCAGATGCTTGGCCAGGGATTCTTGGTCAGTTTGCAGCTGTTTGTGCTGACGCTGCTCGGGTCGATTCCCCTGGGAATTCCCGTGGCGTTTATGCGCATGAGCAAGGTCGCGCCGCTGCGCTGGATTGCGCGCATCTACATTTCGGTCATGCGCGGTACGCCGCTCATGCTGCAGATGTTTGCCATCTACTTTGCCCCGTATTACGTGTTCGGCATCTCGCTCACGCCCGATTCCAAATGGACGGCGTGCGTTGTGGCGTTCATCATCAACTACGCCGGCTACTTTGCCGAGATCTATCGCTCGGGCTTGCAGTCGATTCCGCGCGGTCAATATGAGGCCGCCGAGGTGCTGGGCTATTCGCGCACGCAGACGTTTCTGTATATCGTGATGCCGCAGGTCGCCAAGCGTATTCTGCCGGCGATGGGCAACGAGATCATCACGCTGGTCAAGGACACGTCGCTGGCGTTTGCCATTGGCGTGGGTGAGATGTTCTCGACCGCCAAGGCGCTGGTTGCCTCGCAGGTGAGCATGGTGCCGTTTGCGATTGCGGCGCTGATCTACTGGGTCTTTAACTTTGTGGTCGAGATGCTGCTGGGCGCCGCCGAGAAAAAATTGGATTACTACCATGATTAATTCGGTAATGAATATAGCGAACGCGCGCAAGGCGTTTGGCGGCAATAAGGTGCTCAAGGATATCTCACTCGAGGTAAAGCGTGGCGAGGTTGTGGCGATTATCGGGCCTTCGGGTGGCGGTAAGTCCACGCTGCTGCGCTGCGCCACGCTGCTCGAGACGCTCGACGGTGGCTCGCTTTCGTTTGGCGACCTTGCCGTCGCGACGGATGCGGGTTCGGGCGCGGTGTACGCAAAGGGCGATGTGCCTAAACAGGCGCGCTCGCGGTTTGGTCTGGTGTTTCAGAACTACAATCTGTTCCCGCACTATACGGTGATGAAAAACATCACCGACGCTCCGGTTCGCGTACTCAAGCGTCCGCGCGAGCAGGCCGAAGCGCGTGCGCGTGAGTTGATCGCGCAGATGGGGCTTACGGGCAACGAGAACAAGGTGCCATGTGAGCTTTCGGGTGGTCAGCAACAGCGTGTGAGTATCGCCCGCGCCTTGGCGCTCGACCCGGAGATCTTGTTCTTTGACGAGCCGACTTCGGCGCTCGATCCCGAGCTAACGGCCGAGGTGCTGCGTGTCATTAAAGACCTTGCCGCGCAGAATATGACGATGGTGATCGTGACCCACGCAATGCAATTTGCGCGCGATGTTGCCGACCGCGTGGTCTTTATGGACGGCGGTCGCATTGTCGAGGAGGGTCCTGCCGAGCAGGTTATCGATCACCCGCGTGAGCAACGTACCCGTGAGTTCTTGAGCCGTATCGAGGGCTAGGCTCAGCTATATATTGAGAAAAAGCCGCCGCAGGTCTTATGGTCTGCGGCGGCTTTTATTTGTATCGATGGGGTTTAATAATCGCCTCGCATGCGCTCTTCTTCCTCTCGCCGCCTGTATTCATACGTGCGCCGAAAGGTATGCATGGACGGTCGCCCGTGAGGGTAGGGTGGTGGCATAGGACATTTGGAGGGTGAGTCGGCTCGGCTGCCGACCATGCTGCTCCCGGGATGGCACCGACCGCGAACTCTCCCCGTTGGCGTCGCGCATTGCGCGCGGCCCTGCAAGGAGGTCATCATGGGTGCTCCCAAGACCGGTAACGTAAGGAACGTGGTGCTCGTAGGCCAAGGCGGGGTGGGCAAGACCTCACTCGCCGAGGCCATGCTCCACCTTTCTGGCAAGACCGCCCGCCTGGGCGGCCACGACGGCACCAAGCCCACGCTCGACTATGACCCCGAGGAGGTCAAGCGTGCATTTTCCATCTCGACGACCATTGCGCCGATCGACTGGAAGGGCGCGCGCATCAATGTGCTCGATGCCCCGTGCTATCCCGATTTTATCGGCGACGCCTTTGCCGCGATGAGCGTCTGCGAGACGGCTCTGTTTGTGGTCGATGCCGAGGCCGGCCCACAGCCTACGACGGTTAAGCTCTGGTATGCCGCCGAGGACCTGCGTCTGGCGCGTGCGGTGTTCGTAAACCGCCTGTCGCGCTCTGAGGCCAGCTTTGCGACCACGATGAATCTGCTGCAGGAGCGCTTTGGTATGCGCCTGGGCGCCGTGACCCTTCCCTGGGGCGAGGGCGAGGACTTCGACGGCATCATCGATCTGGTGCGCATGAAGGCACGCCATTGCAACGGCACTGAAGCCGTTGAGTCGGAGATTCCCGAGGAGTATCGTGCCCAGGCCGAGGAAGCCCATGACCATCTGTGCGAGCTGGTGGCCGAGGCTGACGACGAACTGATGATGAAGTACTTGGAAGGCGAGGAGACACTGACGCAGGAGGAGCTTGAAGGCCTGCTGTCGAAGGCGATCGCCGAGCGCATCTTTGTGCCGGTCTTTGCGGGCGATTGCATTAAAGAGCAGGGCGTCAACTCGCTGATGGACGATATCGCCACGTACTTCCCGGCGCCGACGGACTACGGCGAGATGCCGCTCATCGACGGCGATTCGCTTAAGATCTCGAGTGACGATGACCGCCCGGTGGCATTTGTGTTTAAGACCTTGGCCGATCCGCAACAGGGTCGCATCAGCTTTATCAAGGTGCTGACGGGTACGCTTGAGCCGGGCCTTGAGCTGGTCAATGCGCGCACGCGCAAGGGTGAGCGTCTGGCCCACCTGTATGTGATGTGCGGCCGTGACATGACCGAGGTCGGCCACGCTTATGCCGGCGATATCATCGTGGCGCCCAAGCTGGCGGCCGAGACGGGCGATACACTCTCGATTACCGGCAAGGTCGAGGCTGCGGCGTTTAAGTTCCCCAACTCGCAGTACCGCATCGCCATCGAGGCCGAGAACCGCGGTGACGAGGAGAAGCTATACACGTTTATCGAGAAGGCGTGCAAGGCCGATCCGACCATGAGCATCGATCGTGACGAGGAGACCGGCCAGACTATCATCTCCGCCGTGGGTGAGGCGCAGGTTTCGGTCCTGCTCAATCGCCTTGAGGATCGCACCAAGGTCGTGGCCAAGAGCGTGCCGATCCGTATTCCGTATCGCGAGACCATTCGCCGCACGGCAAGTGCCCAGGGTCGCCACAAGAAGCAGACTGGCGGTGCCGGTCAGTATGGCGACTGCTGGCTGCGCGTTGAGCCACTCATTGGGCCCGACGGCACGAGCGATGGCTATGAGTTTGTAGACGAGGTCGTGGGCGGTCGCATTCCGCGTTCGCTCATTCCCGCCGTGGACAAGGGCGTTCAGGAGACCATGAAGGACGGCATTATTGCCGGCTACCCGCTTACTGGCATCCGCGTGGCTGTGTACGACGGCTCGTATCACAGCGTCGACTCCAACGAGATGGCGTTCCGCGCGGCGGCTCGCATCGGCCTGCGCAAGGCATGCGCCGATGCCGACCCGGTGGTGCTGGAGCCCATCGAGGAAATCACGGTGACCATCCCCGAGAGCTACGCCGGCGCCGTGATGGGCGATATCTCGGCCTCGCGCGGTCGCGTGACGGGCATGGAGACCGATGAACGCGGCGACACCGTTGTTATTGCCCAGGCGCCGCTGGCCGAGCTGACGGATTATTCGACGCGTCTGCGCTCCATCACGCGCGGCACGGGCGACTTTACCATGAAGCCCGCCGGCTACGAGCAGGTGCCTTATGACGTTCAGGCCAAGCTGGTCGAGCGCTATGAGGAGGGTCGCGCCAAGTAGCGTGTGGCGTTGCCTGCAATGTAGGTGCTGACGAAAAGGCCGCCCTGGGTA
Organism: Coriobacteriaceae bacterium; assembly: GCA_025757745.1. Classification (NCBI taxonomy): domain Bacteria; kingdom Bacillati; phylum Actinomycetota; class Coriobacteriia; order Coriobacteriales; family Coriobacteriaceae; species Coriobacteriaceae bacterium. The sequence goes on along the minus strand of CP107217.1, from coordinate 2,305,786 downwards.
ACCGGGGCGGCCTTATTTGATCCCTTGGGGACGGAGGAAAACGGATCATTTTTTTGGTTACGGGAGGCGCGGTCGGCCCTAGTCTCCCGAGGCCTGATTGCGGCCGGTGGCGTAGTCGATCTGCACATGCGGCTGCAGGTTGTAGCAATATACGTGGAAGCAGAGGGTCTTGCCGTGGTCCTCGACCGATTGCGCCTCAAGGCGCACGCCACGGCAGACAAGCTCCTCCTCGTTATACATGGGCGTGACGCGATAGAGCACGTGGTTGCCCGTGTCGCGGATGTAGCCGAGGATCTGCTCTTCAAACGGCAGCATGCCCGTCTCGTTGAGATAGCGCGTGCCGGTGAGGAGATTTTTGCGGTTGGCGGTTTCGCCGCAGAGCGACCAGGCGATAAGGTGGCAGCGGTTATAGAGGCTCTGGCCCGGAATAAAGTCGTAGCGCTGCTGGTGCCAGCCGGCGGGGTGGATGCGCGAGATATCGCCGCGCTCGCCTTGACCGAGCGATTCGGGGCCCACGCAGGCGAGCGCTTTACGGGTGCGGCCCAAGCTGTCGAGCTTGGAGAACTTCTTAAAGCAGCCCTCTTCTGTGGCGCGCTCGTATTCATCGAGCGTGAATGATGGTGTGCCGAGCGGGTGCGTGCTATCGGCGCGCAGGGCAACATAGGGGTTACCCGCGTAGTCGGGAATACTGCTGAGGTATACGCCGCGGGCGCGGTCGAGATCGGGGTTTTCGACCTCGTCGATAGGGGTGGCGGCACTGTCCGCGGAGGCGTCGTCATCGGTGTCGCTCGCGGCGGAATCTGAGTCATCGCCAGAGTCTTGGCTATTTTGAGAGACCGAGGAGCTCGCTGTTCCCGATTCGAGTCGAGCGACCAGGTCTGCCTCGTCGTCGGTGCGGCTGGGACTCTCGCTTTGTTTTTCGGCCAGAGCCGCTGCCTGCTCATCGCTTTGCGGCGACAACAGCTTGGGCGCTCCGTCGAGCGACCCTGTGAACAGCGCAAACCCCAGCACCACGGCGGTGCCGATGGAAAGCACTTGCTTGTAAGCGGACTTGCGCGACATTGAGGCTCCTGGATGGACGGTTGGGAATCTACCAGTCTAGCAGGAGCCGGCAGAGGCCGTCCCGCCGAACAAATACTCAAGATTTGGAATAGACGCTGCTGATTCATTTGCCTCATATGGAGCTGCGGCGGTTGTGTATATGGGGCTGTCTGGCGTTTCCCCAGATAAAACCTGCCAAAATAAATCTGTCCCTTTTTGGCAGGTTACTGGTTCATGTTGCCGTGAATGTAGGGGGTGACCTCGGGGGAGATATGGTCGCAGCCCAGCTCGCGCAGCGCGGACTCGATGGCGGCGGGCAGCGGGGTTTTGCCCTCGGCATCGACGGCGTTGCCACCGAGGGCAGCAATCTTGGCGACATCTGCGGGTGCGGCCTCGATATGCATGCAGCCGCCGATTAAGCGCGCGCGTACCTGTGCCAGATCAAGATCGTGCAGGTAATCCTCGCAGGCGCGGATTAAATCGACCTTCTCGCGCGTAAGCTCCTCGCCCGTGGGGACGCGGGTGGCAAGACATGCTCCCGCCGGCAGGTTCCAAACGGGATAGCCCCATGCGCGCAGCAGCTCGCGCTCTTCGTCCTTGGTAAAGCCGACCTCCATAAGGGGTGAGCGTACGCCGAGCTCTTCTGCCGCACGCATGCCGGGGCGGTAGTCACCGCGATCGCTTGCATTGCTGCCATCGATGACGGTGGGAAAGCCGAGCGACTTGGCGTGGTTGACGATGGCGGTAAAGCCGGCGTGCTTGCAGTGGTAGCAGCGATTAGCATCGTTGCAGCCTACTTGGGGGAGCTGCAGCTGATCCACCGAAAGATTGAGCACGGGGAGCTTAAAATGCGGCCCCTCATTGGCCTGCCCATCAACGGACTGCTCAAACGAAGCCTGCTCGGGCGTGCCGATGAGCGGCGTGGTGAGATGGACGAGGAGGGTATTGGTAGGCATGACGCGGGCGCATACGGCGGCCAAAAAGCTGCTGTCAACGCCGCCGGAAAACCCGATAGCCACGCGCCCGTATGCCAAAAGCAGCTGCTCGAGCGTCGTGAGTTTGTCCTGAAGCTCCTCTGCAGGTGCAGTAGTGTCTGAAAGCATGAAACGATCCTTACCATTGAGTACTCGGTCGAAAACTATAATCCTACCGGGCTGCCTGTCATAAGACTTCCGCTTATGTAACGAAAGTGCAATATGCTATATACGTTATATACAAGTTTGTAAAGTGCGCTAGAGTGGCAGTAATGCAATCCGGTGAGGGGATCGATATGATCAAGGCTGTTATTTTTGACATGGACGGAACGCTGGTCGATACCGAGCGTTTGGGCATCAAGGCATGGAAGGCGGGCGCTGCCGAGCTGGGGGTCGCGATTGATGAAGCGCTGATCCATCAGTTTATCGGTCGCACGCTGCCCGATGTCATGGACATCCTTGATAAGCATTACGGCAGCCACGAAACCACCGAGGCGGTCTATGTCCGCCACAAGGAGATTCGCGACGAGATGGTCAAGACCGAACTGGAGCTTAAGGCCGGTGCCGCCGAGTGCCTAGACGAGCTGCTGGCTGCGGGCTATCACGTGGGCCTTGCGACGTCGTCGCGCCTCGCTACGGCCGAGCGCAACCTTAAGATGGTCGGTCTTTTTGACAAGTTTGAGACGGTGACCTGTGGCGAGGACGTCGTGCACGGCAAGCCCAACCCTGAGATGTACCTGCTTGCCTGCGAGCGCGCGGGCTTCGCTCCCGAGGAGTGTGCCGTGGTCGAGGATTCGCGCAACGGCTGCGTCTCGGGCATCACGGCCGGCTGCCATGTCTTTGCCGTTCCCGATATCGTGCCGCTGCCGCAGGACGTGGTGGATGGCTGCGAGGCCGTGCTCGATACGTTGTTCGATCTGACGGCGGCGGTCAAGGCCGTGCGCTAGACAATTGCGGAGCTGAAACGAGCAATTGGCCGTCTTTGCGCTCAAGCAAAAGAGGTCCGGCAATGGTCGGGCCTCTTTTGCTTGAGCGGCGTTTTGGCATACTGGCCGACGTGCTATAGATACGCGCCGAGGTTGATGGCGGTGGCTTCGGCTTGGCTGCTCGCCTGGGTACTGGCGCGCTCCAAGAGGAACGGCCGCACGAGTTCCTGACGGTTGATGTCCTCGGCGGCTGTGACCGCGGTGACGGTGCGTGCGGCGGAGCCGATACGGACGCGTTTGGTTTTTGCCGGCGCCTTGTTCTCGATTTGCTCCATGAGCAGCTGGACACCCTTGCGGCCAATTTCGTAACCCGGCGGTGCCACCGTGGTGAGGGGGACCGACCCGCTCCATGCAAGCGGGTTGCCGTCGCAGCCGGCCACACGAACCTGTTCGGGGACGGAGATGCCTTTGTCGGTCAACGCCGAGATAACGCCCGAGGCCAATACATCGGTAAGGCCGATGACAAAATCGGGACGCTCGCCGGTAGAGCGCTCGGCAATCTGAGCGCCGATGCTGTAACCATCGGCAGCGGTATTCCATTCTCCGGCGTCAATGACCTCAATTTTGATATCGGGATGCAGGACGAGGGCCTTATGAATGCCAAGTACGCGCAGGGTGAGCTGCATAAATGCCGCTCTGCCCACAACGGTGATATGGCGCGCGCCGCGGGTGATGGCGAGCTCGGCGATAATGCGCCCTTGCGCCTCGTTGTCGACGGCCACGTAGTAACCGGGTTCGGGGCAGTGGATGTCCAGATGGACGATCGGCACGGGCATCTTGGTCATTGCGGGGTGCCAATCGGGGGACGCCATAGGCTGAACCATGACGCCGGACATCTGCGTGCCCATAAAATAGCGCAGGTAGTGGTCCTCGAGGATGTCGTCGTTATCGGCGTTGGCGATGAGCAGGTCATAGCCGTGCTTGCGGGCCTCGTTATGGGCGCCGCTGGCAATTTGGAGCGAGAAGCCATGGTCGAGACGGGGGAGGACCAGGCCAAAGGACTTGGTGGCGCCGCCCGCGAGCTGACGAGCACTTTGGTTGGGCAGGTAGCCAAGGCGATTGATGGTCTCGTTGATGAGCTTGAGGGTCTCGGGGCGCAGCTTTTCGGGGTGGTTGAGCGCGTTGGATACCGTGCCCAGCGAGACTCCTGCCTCGCGCGCGACGTCGCTGATTTTTACCTTTGCCATAGCGGCCCCTTTGATGCGTTTCAAGTACGAGTCAGATTGTAGCATCGCCCGTTCCCAGGGTGTCAAAACCTACCAATTAGGGGCAGGTTTATTTTGGCAGGTTTTATCTGGGCAAACACCGGAGTCCAGACCACACAAAGGTGCCTGTCCCCCTTTGTGGTGGTTTTGGCGCGGCTGGGCTGCGCGTTAAACGGTGGAGTGTCTACAATGGAAGCCGCTTTGAACGTAGATTGAAAGGCTTTGGTATGACTCGCGCTGTTTCTCGTCGTGATTTCCTGGGTTTGATCGCCGGTGCTGCAATGGTTGCGGCGAGCGGTTGCGCTGGCAGTGGCGCTGACAAGGGCTCTGCCGCCGGTTCTGCCGCGGTTGCGGGCGACGATATCAAGGGCGCCAAGCTCACCTTTGTGGGCGACGATGCCTTTGCGCCCTATCGCTATCTGGAGACGCAGTCGGACGGCAAGCAGAAGGTTGTCGGCCTGGACATCGCTATCGCTGACGAGATGGCCTCGCGCTTGGGCTTTTCTTACGACTTTGAGCCGCAGGACTTTGCCGCCACGCTTGCATCGGTGCAGAGCGATGACAAGGCCTTTACCATGGCGATGAGCTCCAATGAAGAGCGCGAGCAGACCTATGACTTCACGCGCGGCTACTATCAGCCGCTTGTGGGCGTTCTCACGCTCGGCGGCGATCCCGTCAAGCGCGTTGAGGACCTCGCCGGCAAGTCTATCGCCTGCACCACCGGTACCGTGCAGAACAAGTTCATCGCCAAGGTCATGCCCGATGCTGATATTCACACGTACGACGGTGGTGACCAGTGCCTGCAAGAGGTGCTCGCCGGGCGCATCGATGCCTACCTGTGTGACGGCGCCGAGGGCCAGTCCATGCGCGATGCGAATGAGGGCCTGGTACTGGGCCTGCTCGATCGCTCCGAGACGAGCGATCACGTGGGCGTGTACCGCCTGATGGCCAAGAAGGGTGCCGGATTTGTCGCGGCGCTTGACGAATGCGTCGGCGAGATGCTCGAGGACGGCACCATCGATGACTGCATCAAGCAGTATGTGGGCGCCGACTTCATGTGGAACGGCGACTATTCCGCTTCCGGTACGTCGACGGTTGCCGGAAAATAGCGAGCCGGGGAGGCGCGCGCCAAGGGCATGCTGATGAAGTTTGAACTGCTAGAACCATATATACCGATGTTTATGAGCGGCCTGGTCGTGACCTGTCAGGTGACGACCGCCGCGCTGGCCATAGCACTCGTCCTGGGCTTTCTCATTGCCGTGCTCAAGGTTTTGCCCTGTCGCCCGTTGCGTGCGGTGCTCAACTTCTACACCTCTATCTTTCGCGGCGTGCCGCTCATCGTGTTGCTTTTTTTGGCGTACTTTGCGACGCCGCAGCTCACGGGCTTCAAAATTTCGATGTTTGCCGCCGGTGCCATTACGCTGGGGCTCAACGGCTCAGCGACGGTGTCCGAGACGGTGCGCGGTGGTATCGAGGGCGTTGACCGGGGGCAGTACGATGCCGCTCGGGCCATCGGGCTTCGCTATGTTCCCATGATGCGCAAGATCATCGTTCCGCAGGCGATGCGCTCGATTGCCCCTGCTCTGGTCAACGAAGTGATCACGGTCCTCAAGAGCTCCTCGCTGGTGGCAACCATCGGCCTGATGGATATGATGCGCGCCGCCCAGAGCGTGCAGGCGCTCACCTATCGAGCCTTTGAACCGTTTTTAGTGGTGGCCGTGGTCTACTACGTCATTGTTATGGCGCTCACGGCCCTGGGCAATCGGCTCGAACGCCGCCTGCGTCCCTAGGGGAGTGCCAACCACCGCAAAGGTGCCTGTCACCGTTGTGGTGGTAGGGTGTGTGCATCGAGTGGTATCCAGTTTAAGATACCACTTCTGGTATATCAGCTTGCGTTTGTGTGAGTACAATACTCGGACGTTATACGTCTCAGCGCCCGTCGTGCGTGGGCGTTTTGCAGTCACGCGAGCGAAGGGATTTATCCTATGTGCGGAATTGTCGGCTACACCGGCTCTGATATTGCAAAGAACATTCTGGTCACGGGCCTTAAGCGTATGGAATATCGCGGTTATGACTCCTCGGGCGTCGCGCTCGAGGTGGGCGAGGGCGCCGCGGCGCACCTCGATGTTATTCGCCGCGTGGGCAAGGTTGCGGGCCTGGAGAGCGAGCTTTCCAACATCGACAGCGATGCTACCTGCGGTATCGGCCATACCCGCTGGGCCACTCACGGCAAGCCTTCGGTCGTTAACGCCCATCCCCACACCAGCTGCGACGGTCGCATCGCCATCGTCCACAACGGCATCATTGAGAACTTCGCCGAGCTGCGCGAAGAGCTGGAGGGTCGCGGCCACCACTTTAAGAGCGAGACCGATACCGAGGTCTTCGCGCATCTGATCGAAGAGGCTTATGCCGACACGCACGACCTGATGGCCTCCGTGCGCGAGGCTTGCACCCACGTGGTGGGCGCCTACGGCTTGGCCGCCGTGTGCGCCGACGAGCCCGGCGTGATCGCCGTTGCCCGCAAGGATTCCCCGATCGTAGTCGGCGTGGGCGAGACCGGCTCCTACGTTGCCTCCGACGTGATCGCGCTTATCGATGCCACCCGCGACGTCGTGGTGCTCGAAGACGGTCAGTTTGCCAAGCTCACGCCTGCGGGCGTCGAGTATACCGACGATGCCGGCAACGTGATTGAGCCCAAGATTACTCATATCGACTGGGACCTGGACATGGCAGAAAAGGGCGGCTATCCCGACTTTATGCTCAAGGAGATTCACGAGCAGCCGCGCGTGGTGCGCGACACGCTGGTGGGCCGCATGACCCCTGCCGGTGAGCTCGATATCGACGAGTTGGGCCTTTCGCTCGAGGAACTCAACGATATCGACCGCGTATATGTGATTGCCTGCGGCACCAGCTACCACGCCGGACTCATCGCCAAGAACCTTATTGAGGGCTGGGCTCGTATTCCTACCGAGGTTGAGGCGGCTAGCGAGTTCCGCTACCGCAACCCCATCATCACGCCGACGACGCTCGTCGTGGCCGTGTCCCAATCGGGCGAGACGGCCGACACCCTTGCCGCCATTCGCGATGCGCGCATCAAGGGCGCCAAGGTCTTTGGCATCACCAACGTGGTGGGCAGCCCGGTGGCGCGCGAAAGCGACGGCGTCATCTACACCAAGGCCAACAAGGAGATTGCAGTCGCCTCGACTAAGAGCTTCATCGGTCAGGTCGTGAGCCTCACGCTTTTGGCCTTGCTGCTGGCGCAGGTCAAGTACCGCTTGACCACCAAGCAGACGCGCATGCTGTTCCGCGAGCTTTCCGATACGGCCGAGCAGATCCAGTGGATCCTGGATACGCAGACCGAGGCCGTGCACGAGGCCGCGCTTGTGTGCAAGGACGCGCAGTCCGCGCTGTTTGTGGGTCGCGGCATGGGCGCCGCCATTTCTTATGAGGGCGCGCTTAAGCTCAAGGAGGTCAGCTACCTGCATGCCGAGGCATATGCCGCCGGCGAGATGAAGCACGGCCCCATCGCGCTGATCGATCCGGGTTTCCCTGTCATCGCGGTGGCAACCAAGAGCGCAACGTACGATAAGACGGTGTCGAACCTCATGGAGTGCAAGGCTCGCGGCGCCAAGGTCATCGTCGTTGCTACCGAGGGCGACGAGGAAATCAACAAGATTGCCGACTGCATCATTCGCGTGCCGTCCGTCCGTGACGTGTTCAGCCCCATCACGGCGAGCGTTCCGCTGCAGCTGCTCGCCCGCGAGGTGGCCATCCTGCGCGGTTGCGACGTTGACCAGCCTCGTAACCTGGCGAAAAGCGTTACTGTCGAATAATCGAGTTCCGTTATCCTTACGATTAAGGCCCGGCTCCGTGTCATCAGACGGAGCTGGGCCTTTTTGTGTGGAGAAACCACCACAAAGGTGCCTGCCCCCTTTGTGGTGGTTTTGGCAGGTTAGCGGAGCTTGCTGGTCTCGAAATACTTGGGATATTGGTCCAGGACCTCGGTCTGGTTGCGGAACATCATATGCAGGTGCTTGCTGACCAAAAAGCTCGCCTCGATGGGGTCGCGGCCGGCGATGGCGCGGTGGATTTGCTTGTGCTCGTTAACAATCTCCTGATTGTCGAGCCTCTGCGTGGCGGCGCGCAGCCAGCGGAAGCGCTCCAGGTCGGCATTGGTCGCCTCGAGCCACGACCACACGGTGCTGCGGCACGCGATGCTAAAGATCATGCGGTGCATGAGGTTGTCGCTTAAAAAGAATCCGATGCGATCCTCTTCGGCCATGGCCTTTTCCTGCAGCGCGATGGCTCGGTCGAGCTGCTCGATGCCTGCCGAGGTGGCACGGGCGCAGCACTCCACAATCACCTGTTTTTCCAGGTGTTCGCGAATGTAGCAGGCGCTCTCGGCAAAGGTGAGGTTGATGGGCGAGACATAGGTGCCGCTTTGGGGCACGGTGCGCACCAGGCCCTCTTGCGCCAGGCGCACCAGTGCCTCGCGCACAGGGGTGCGCCCCATATCCAGGTCGTCGCAAAGCTGCTTGACGCCTAGCTTTTCGCCCGGCTTGTAGTCCAGGTAGACGATTTTGCGTCGAATGGTGTGGTAGGACTGGTCCTGTAGGCTCGTTTCCTGCTCGCCGACGTGCATCGATTCTTCCATAGTGCCTCACAACCGTTCTATCACACTCATATATCAGCTGTTAATTATGCCGCGAATCAGCTCTCCGCGGTGGGTAATTCGGCTGTTGCCCAAGAACTATTGCGGCTTCTTAGTCTTTGTTTGCGCAGAGCTGTGCCCAATGTTGCCGTATCATAAGCCGTCGCAAACGTGAAATAGAAAGAAGGAATCCCATATGCAACTGGCGAATATCGTACGCGAGCGCTGGAAGGGTGTCTTGTTCTGCCTGATCATCGCCATCCCCGCGACGTTGCTCGGCAAACAGGCTGAGGTGGTCGGCGGGCCGGTGTTTGCCATCCTCTTTGGCATGGTCCTGGCGCTCGTCTTTCCCAAGAATCGTCGCGAGCAGCTCGCCGCCGGTGTCACCTATACGTCTAAAAAAGTCTTGCAGTACGCGGTTATCCTGCTTGGCTTTGGCATGAACCTCTCCCAGATTCTGTCCAAGGGCGCCCAGTCGCTGCCGATTATCGTGGCGACCATCTCGACCTCGCTTGTCATCGCCTTTGTGCTCTGCCGCGTCATGAACGTGCCGGGCAAGATCGCGACGCTTGTGGGTGTGGGCTCGTCAATTTGCGGCGGTTCTGCCATCGCTGCGACCGCGCCCGTCATCGATGCCGACGATCGCGAGATTGCCCAGGCTATTTCGGTCATCTTCCTGTTTAACGTTATCGCGGCGCTCGTGTTTCCGACGCTCGGCGGCATGCTCGGGTTGACTAACGAGGGCTTTGGCCTGTTTGCCGGCACCGCCATCAACGACACCTCGTCCGTAACGGCTGCGGCGAGCGCTTGGGACAGCATGCATCCCGGCGCCAATGTGCTCGAAAGCGCCACGGTGGTCAAGCTCACCAGGACGCTGGCCATCATTCCCATCACGTTGGTTCTCGCATGCTGGCAGATGCATCTGGCACGCAAGGCCGGCGGCGACGCCAAAAGCACGTTCTCGCTTAAACGCGCGTTTCCCATGTTTGTGCTGTTCTTTGTGCTGGCGAGCGTGATCACCACGGTGCTTCAGCTTCCCGCGTCCATTACGGCGCCCATCAAGGAACTGTCGAAGTTCTTTATTGTGATGGCCATGGCGGCTATTGGTTTTAATACCGATATCGTCGAGCTGGTCAAAAAGGGCGGCAAGCCCATCGCATTGGGCTTTTGCTGCTGGATTGGCATTGCGTGCATGAGCTTGGGAATGCAGCACGTGCTGGGAATCTGGTAGAGAAGAAGCTTATTTGCGTGCTAGTTGCTGGTGGGCGCATGCCTGCGGTGGAGCGATAGGAGCTCTTGCGGGTATGGCTTGTCCGCAGGTTAATAGGTCCCGAAGAGCTCTTATCGCCCCGCCAGGATGGCGATGCGGGGCAATTCATATATTCGCAAGAAGGCGCCGTAGGCCCTATAGTGTTTGGTGAACATTATCGTTCAATTTTGAAACACTTGAGATGCCAAGCCACAGATAAGGGTCGTGGCTGGAGACGGGGCGAACCATGGACAGCGATGTCAAGCTGCAGATTCTGATCGAGGCATTGTCCGCAGCCGGAGCATCGGCGCTGGCAATCGACGAGCGCGGTGGCGTTGTAATCTCGACTATGAGCGACGCTTCGCTCGAGCAGGATGTCGCCGCTTTTGTTTCCGAGCGTCTCGCTCGCGTGGGCGATGGAGCGCGCCTGGTAATGGGCCGCGAGGGCATGCGGTTGAGCTTGACGGTGCGCCCGACGGCCCAGGAGCACGGGGCGCTTTGGGTGGTCGTGGCGCATGAGGTGCGCGCCGCCGCGCCGCATGCGGGCATCGAGTGGCTCAATGCCGACGAGGTCGAGGCTCGTTACGAGTCGAGCACGTACGGCATCGTCGAAGACGCGGCGGCGGTCGCTGCCCCCGTACGGGAGAGCTACGCGCGCGGGGTACCCCTTATGCTCGAGGGCGAGCTGGGTGCGGGGCAGGATCAGATTGCAAAACGTTTGTACCTGGATGGACCCTATGCCGATCAGCCCTTTGTTTCCGTTGCGCTCGATGAGCTTACGGATCGCGGTTGGCGCCATCTGCTCAAAAGTTCCGAATCGCCGCTATTCCAAACGGGGCTGACACTTTGCATGGGCGGCTGGCATGCTGTTGGGCCTCAGCGCCTGCGCGAGCTCGTGTCCGCAATGATCGACACGGCGCTCGCAACTCGTTGCCATGTGGTGTTGACGGCAAACGATATGCCGGGCGGCGGCGAAAGCGATCAGGCTGCTTTTGTAACCGAGCGTCTGGCCTGTGCGGTGAGTGTGGCGCCGGCGATTGCCGAGCAGGGCGGCGCGTCGGAAAAGGTTGCACGCTATCTGGAGTATCTGGCAGATATGTTTGAGACGGCAACACCTGCCTTGTCGTCCGCGGCGGCAAAGACACTCGATGCCTATCGATGGCCCCGTAACTATCTACAGCTGCGCGAGGTTTCGGAACGACTTTATATATTAGTGGGGACGGGCACGGCCGAGCGGGCGGTGGCAGAAGAGGTGCTTGCCCAGGAGGACGTTATCAAGACCGCGACCTTTGGTGCCCCGACACTCGAAAGCGATTTGTATATCTTGCGGCCTCTGGTCGATACCGAGCGCGATATCGCGCGGTTGGTCGTAGGTCACCTTCACGGCAACAGGACCCGTGCTGCCGAAGTGCTAGGCATAAGCCGTACGACCCTGTGGCGCCTGCTGAAGGACGACGACCGTTAAGCGAGGTTCCCGTGACCGCGTGCGGTACGTGTGCTACAGTCCAAAGCAGCATTGTTTCGATTCTGTTACGGCGTGCGGGGGCGTATGGCGGAGACTTCAAAAACAAATCGGGCTCGAAAGCCCGCGGCGCCGGCCAACCGTCGCACGACTTCGCGGACGTGGGGCAAAAGCGCCTCGGGCTTCGACGGTTCGTTCAAACGCACTAAATATGGTTATCCTTCGGCAAGCGCTCGCTTGGCCATGCAGGCCGAATCGTCGCTGTGGGGCCGTAAGCGTGTGGTGGGGTCAAAGCTCAAGCACGATGGAACGCTTGGCTACATTAGCCGTGGCGCTGCTCGCCGTAGCGGCCTCAATCCCGCAGGCTGGCATCGCTATGTTCCGATCGCGGTCGTTGTTGCGGTGATTGTCATCGCGCTCGCGGCGCTTGGTTACGCCGGCGGCGGGGCCAATCTGGACGCAATGTTTAAGTCGCCCGAGCTCGCGCATGCAGGCACAGAAGTTGTCGAGGGCGTTCAGACCCAGACGGGCGTCGCGACCCAGCGCGGTATCGTTGCGGCGGCCTCCACCATCGCCGATGCGCAAAAGGACGAGGACGAACAAGACGACGGCGCCGAAACGACTCACACGAACGAAGCGACGACAACTCCATCGGCAAGATAAGTTTCGAGTGGGACAGCAGATTTGGGATGGGGCCTTTTAGCTGCCCAAGTGCCAGATGTCACCAGCGACGCACCCGATGTCAGTCACCAACAGCGAGCGGCCCGCGCAGCGTCAGCGGGTCCGCCGTTCGTTAGAACGGCGGAACTAATTACCTTGCATACACCACATTGTCGCGGCGCGGCTTTGCCTCGGGAAGCGCGCCCTCGGCATAGCCCAGAATGCAGTGGCCGACGCCGCGCAGGCTTCCGTCGGCAGGCAGACCCCAGCTGGCCAGCAGCTCCAGGCCCTCGGGCGAGTCGAAGACCTCGTGCGCGCGGTGGATCCAGCACGAATCAACACCCAGCGCATACGCCGCGTTGAGCAGGTTGCCCATGGCAAGCGAGCCGTCTTCCAGATGTGTGGGCACGCTGCGGTCGACGAGCACTACCACAACGGTCTTGGCCCCGTAGAAGGGATCGCCATCGCTGCCCATAACCTGGGCGTTGAGCTGCGAGAGGCGCTCGACGGTCGCGGGGTCGGTGACGGCGACAAACGTCACCGGCTGGCGTCCCATGCCGCTGGGCGCGTACTGGCCTGCCTCGATAATGCGTGCGAGCTTTTCGGCTTCGACGGGGCGATCGCTATAGTTACGGCAGCTGCGGCGGTGGATGAGCGCTTCGATGGTCTCCATGAGTCCTCCTGACGTTGATTGAGATGCCACGTTCATACCCGTCGGCTCAAGACCGTAATCGCGCGAAGCGCTTCGAATGGCTCTGGCTACCAATGAGAAAAGTGGGTCTGCATAAAACTGCAGCAAGAATGTGATAAACCAATGGGATGGTTAAACGTTTTATCCCGTCTACCCTGCGGTTTTTTACCACTTGCCTAAATGATGCCCGCATAACCCCTGATAAAGGTTTTACTAAAGAAGCACCAACGTTTATCAACGCGCCGTGGTGGCGCCGGGCCAGGAGGTAACTATCATGTTCCAGGCTGGAGATGTCGTCGAGACCGATTTCGAAGGATTTCTGAAGCTGCTGCGTTCCAAGACGCGCGCTTTCGTGTCGATCAATGATCACGAGTACTACATCACGCACACCGATGGCTATTGGCGTGTTCAGGATTGCGAGGCCCTCAACGATAAGGGCCACTTTACTGACTGCTCCGAGCTGGTCAACACGGTCTGCGAGGTCGTCGAGCTGCCTTGGATCTGCGGCAAGAGCCTGCACGATAGCTTCTCGGGCGCTACGGTCTACGAGGCCGTCGCCGCCTAGCAGCAAATAATCGATTTCCTCTCATGACCGCCGGCGCTGCCCCCGCGCCGGCGGTCTTTTTTGTCGATATGTTGTATAGCCTGCGCGCTGCGAACGAAGCCCTTGACGATAGTCAAAACTCGGACTAATCTGAAACTTCAATTAGTCAAAATTCGGACTATCGAATGGTGGGAGAGATGGATTGCGCGGTTACGTCGGTCGATTTTGACCGGATGCTCAACGGGCTCGACCGTATTTATTCAGAGTTCGCGCGTGCCTGCGGCCTTTCGGATTGCGCCTATTGGATGCTCGTCGATATCAGCACGGCGGATGAAGATGTTGCCGTGAGCCGACTCACGAGCGAATGGTTCTATAGCAAGCAGACCATTAACTCGGCAATTAAAACCCTGACGGCGCGAGGGCTTGCGACGCTGGAATTCGCCGAAGGCAGCCGCAAGAATAAGGTCGTTTGTTTGACCGATGAGGGCCGGCGGTTCGCCGAGCACTATGCGTTGCCGGCGGTTAAAGCCGAGCAGCGTGCCTTTGGCGCGCTCGAGCCCTGGGAACAGCGTGAGATTATGCGCCTGGTCGGCAAGTTTTCCCACGTGCTCAACGAGGAGTGCGAGGCGTTTAAACAGCAGATAGCCGCCGAGAGCCAAGTGGAAAAACAAGAAGAGGGGGAGACGTGCGACTCTTAATGAGGTTTATGAGGCCGTATCGCGGGCTGATTGCGGTGACACTGTTTGTGCTGCTGATAGATAACGTCGGCACGCTGCTGGTGCCTACGATGTTGGCGAATATGGTCAATACCGGCATCACGACGGGTGATGTCGACTACATCCTGCGCAACGGCCTGTACATGCTTATCGCGACCGGCATGGCCAGCGGTGGCGCGGTGCTGGGCTGCTATCTTTCGGCCCGCCTGGCAGCCAACGTGGCCTGTGACATCCGCAACGCCGTCTACGACAAGTCGCTCGAGCTGTCTGCCAGCGACTTTGAGCGCTTTGGCACCGGCTCGATGATCACACGATCGCTCAACGACATCAACGTGATCCAGCAGGCGATTCTGCAGACGATTCAGCTGGTGCTGCCGGTGCCGTTTTTGGCCGTGGCGGGCATCATCTTCGCCTGGCATATCGATCCCGCCATGGGTACGCTGCTGGGCGCAGTCGTGGCGATTGTGCTGGTGGCGGCGGTCTTTACGGTCGCCAACGCAGCGCCGATTTTTATGCGCCTGCAGAGTTTTATCGACCGTATGAACGTGGTGTTGCGCGAGAACATCGTGGGCGTGCGCGTCATCCGCGCGTTTAACAAGGAGCGTCATGAGGAGCAGCGCCTGGACGAGGTGTTTAGCGATTACGCGGCCAATGCCATCAAAGTCAACCACCTGTTTGTGGGCCTCGATAGCTCCAGCTTCTTTCTGATGAACATCGCCGAGGTGGCGGTGCTGTGGGTGGGAGGCAACCGCGTAGGCGTCCACGCCATGCAAATCGGCAGCATCTCGGCCGTGCTGGAATACGCGATTCTGATCCTGTTCTTTGTGATGATGGCGCAGATGGTGATTCTGACGCTTCCGCGCGCCGCGGCGTGCCTCAACCGTGCACAACAGGTGCTCCAGATTGAGCCGAGCATCGTCGATGGCGAGCGAACGCTCAACGCGGGCGCGTCCGACTCAAAGGACGGAGCAGACGCGGTCGCCGTGTTCGACCATATGTCGTTCCGTTTTGACGACGCCGACGAGGACACCCTGTGCGACCTGAGCTTTGCCTGCCGCCGCGGACAGACCACGGCAATTGTAGGCTCGACGGGATCGGGCAAGTCGACGGTGGCCAAGCTCTTGTTGCGTTTCCACGATGCCACGAAGGGTGCCATTCGCCTCAATGGTGTTGACCTGCGCGACCTTTCGCAAGACGAGATTCGCGGGCATATCGCCTACGTGCCGCAGAAGGCTTGGCTGTTCTCGGGCACGGTGGCGAGCAACCTGCGCTATGGCAACGAGGATGCGACCGAGGCCGACATGCTTCACGCGCTGCAGGTTGCCCAGAGCACCTTTGTGCTCGATCAGCCGCAGGGGCTCGATACCCCGGTGGCGCAGGGCGGTACGAACTTCTCGGGCGGCCAGCGTCAGCGTCTGGCCATCGCCCGTGCGCTCATGAAGCACGCTGATCTGTATATCTTCGACGATAGCTTTTCGGCCCTGGACTTCAAGACCGACGCGGCCCTGCGCCATGCGCTGCAGGACGAGACGCGCGATGCCGCGGTTCTCATCATCGCGCAGCGTATCTCGACCATTCTGCATGCCGACCAGATCGTGGTGCTCAAGGATGGCGAGGTCGTGGGCTTGGGCACGCACGACGAGTTGATGGAGACCTGCGAGGTGTACCGCGCCATCGCGGAATCGCAGATGAAGGGAGGTGAGTAGCATGACCGAGGAGCTCAAGAATCAGGGCGTCGTTGATGGCGTCGTGGCAGCAGGGACGGCTGAGGAGACGGCGGTCGCGCCCGGTCTGGACGATGCCGCCAAGGCTGCAGCCGAACGCGAGGCTCGCCGCCAAGCGCTCTACGAGGAAAACGAACGCGCCGAGGACGAGCGCGCCCGTGCTGAGGCAGAGCGCATGCGCGATGTGGGCGACGAGGACGAGGACGAGAAACCCAGTGACACCTGGGCGACGGTGCGCCGTCTGTGGAGCGAGGCCGCCGGCGATCACTGGCGTTTCTACCTCGTGTTCGCGAGCATCGTGTTCTACGCCATCTTTAACACCGCGGCGCCGGCGTACAGCGCTCGCGTCATCGATGAGCTGTGGGGACACGTGAAGCTGGCGTTTGCCAACGACACCACCTTCAGTATCACCTGGGAGAACTGCGGCAGGACCATCTTCATCTACTTTATGATCTGGACGGCCGCCGCCTCGTTCTACGCGCTCCAGAGCTTTTTGATGTCGAGCGTGGCCGAACGCCTCAACCTGCGTCTGCGTAACCGCATCGCTCAAAAGCTCAACCGTCTGCCGCTCGCCTATTATGACGCGCATCGTCCCGGCGAGGTCGTCAGCCGCGCGACCAACGACTTGGACAAGATGTCCGAAAGCATGCAGCGCGGACTGCTGCAGTTGCTGGTGTCGATCGGCACCGTGGTGGGCGCCGTGGGCGTGATGTTCGTGTTTAGCGTGCCGCTCACGCTGGTCTTTTTGTTCTTTACGGCGTTGTCGCTGCTGGTGACCAAAGTGGTCTCGTCTCGCACACATGACGTGACCGGCGAGCGCCAGGAGTGGGTGTCCAAGATTACGAGTGCGGTCGAGGAAGGCTACTCGGGCCGTCTGGTGATTCGCGCGTTTAACCGCGAGCGTCAGAGCTCTGCCGAAGTGCATGAGGCCTCGAGGGAGCTGGCGCGCGTGAGTACCAAGGCCGACTTTATGATCAATGCCGTCGGTCCTGCGGTGCGCTTTATCGGCCGTTTGGCGCAGATCGTGATCGCGCTGGTGGGCTGCAGCATGCTGGTCGCCGGTCACATGACCGTCGGCGTGTTCCAGGCGTTCTTCCAGTTTATCTACGAGGCATCCGAACCCATGACGCAGCTGTCGTTTACTTTCAACTCGCTGCAGAGCGCGTTAGCGAGTGCGGAGCGCGTGTTCGACCTGCTCGATGAGCCCGAGATGGAGGCCGATCCGCTGTCGGACGAGGCCGCCAAGCTGCCGGGCCGCGTTGAGGGCCGCGTCGCTTTTGAGCACGTGCGCTTTGGTTATTCGTCCGACAAACCTCTTATGCGCGACGTGTCGTTTGCCGCCGAGCCGGGCCAGAAGATCGCCGTGGTGGGAACTACGGGTGCGGGTAAGACCACGCTCATCAACCTGCTTATGCGCTTTTACGAGATCGACGGCGGCCGCATTACGCTCGACGGCGTGGATACGAGCCGCATGGACCGCGGCGAGCTGCGCCAGCAGTTTGGCATGGTGCTGCAGGACGCCTGGCTGTTCGACGGCACGATTGCCGAAAACATCGCCTACGGCTGCCCCGAGGCAACGCGCGACGAGATCGTGGCGGCTGCGCGCGCCGCGCAGGTCGACTTCTTTGTGCGCACTATGCCGCAGGGCTACGACACGCGTGTGGCTAACGATGCCGAGAGCATCAGCCAAGGCCAACGTCAGTTGCTGACCATCGCGCGCGTGCTGCTCAACAATCCGGCGATTCTCATCCTGGACGAGGCGACCTCAAGCGTGGACACGCGCACCGAGCTCGCCATCGGCCGCGCCATGGACGCGCTCATGCGCGGGCGCACGAGCTTTGTGATCGCGCACCGTCTGTCGACGATCGTCGATGCCGACCTGATCTTGGTTATGGATCACGGCAACATTATCGAGCAAGGCACGCATAAGGAGCTGCTGGCTGCCGAGGGTGCCTATGCCGACCTCTACCTAAGCCAGTTCGCATAAGGTGACAAAGGGGCAGTCCCGCATGCCACATCGAAAAGAAGGCGCGCCGGGGGCGGATTCCCTGGCGCGCCTTTTGTGCTGGCGTTAATGCTGTGGCGGTTGCCCGCGGCCCTAGCGCTCGTCCACGAGCTTGGCGACGAGGGCCTTGAGCTCGGCCACCTCTCGCTCGAGTTCCTTGACGCGGCGGGCGTTCTCAGCGATGCCTTGACGGTTGAGCGCGGACTGCTCGGCGGCGGCGTCGGGCATGTACTCGCGATGCTGCTTGGCGTCGAAGCTCTCCTCGAACACGCGGCAGCCGTTACGCTTGATGATGCGTCCCGGCACGCCAACGACGGTGCAGTTGTCGGGCACGTCCTTAACGACAACCGAGTTGCCGCCGATCTTGACGTTGTTGCCGATGCGAATGTTGCCGAGCACCTTGGCGCCCGTGCCCACGGTGACGTTGTTGCCCAGGGTGGGGTGGCGCTTGCCGGTCTCGTTGCCGGTACCGCCGAGCGTGACGCCCTGGTAGAGCACGCAGTTGTCGCCCACGATGGTGGTTTCGCCGATGACGACGCCCATGGCGTGGTCGATAAAGAGATGCTTGCCGATCTGCGCGGCAGGGTGAATCTCGACGCCGGTGATGTGGCGGGTGATTTGCGAGAGCACACGGGCGAGTGAGCGATGACCGTGCTCCCACAGCCAGTGCTCGGGCACGTGGTTCCACTTGGCGTGCAGGCCAGGATAGGAAAGGAAGATGACTAGACCGTTTTGCGCGGCGGGGTCCTGCGCCTGGACGGTCTTGATGTCCTCGCGAATGGTATTGATAAAGCTCACCGGCCGCCCTCCCTTAGCGCCATGGCAATGCGATTCAATAAAGTATAGCGATTCGCTAGGGATTAGGAAGGGCGATCTTGCTTTGCTTTGGGCGACAGGTGTCAGTTATGCAAACTTGCTGGTAATGGAGTCATGCTTTTGTGGGGTTGCGCACGAGGGGGCGCCGCAACCGTATACTGGTCAACTTGGACGTGTCCGCGCCCACAACTGAGAGGTTTTACTTCATGGGTTTCATCAATTTTATCGCCGAGTTGCTTAAGGACCCACGCACCGCGATCGCCAGCTGGATCGCCGCCGGCCCGCTTATGGCCTACGGCTGCGTGTTCCTGATCATCTTTATCGAGACGGGCGTGGTGTTCTTCCCGTTTCTCCCGGGCGATTCACTGCTGTTCGCCTCGGGCTTCTTTGCCCATAACGGCGGCTTTAACATCGTGGCGCTTCTGGCCACCGCATGGGCCGCAGCCATCCTAGGCGATCAGTGCAACTTTATGATCGGTCACTTCTTTGGCAAAAAGATTATCGCCTCGGGCAAGGTAAAGGCCATGACGCCCGAGCGCATCAAAAAGTCCGAGGATTTCCTGGATAAGTGGGGCCATCTGGCCATCTTCCTCGGTCGCTTCTTCCCGTTCATCCGCACCTTTGTGCCTTTTATCGCCGGCATGGGCGGTATGCACTGGCGCAACTTTGTCATCTTTAACGTGCTGGGCGGCATTACCTGGTCGACGGTCTTTACGCTGCTGGGCTACTTCTTTGGTGGCATTCCGTTTGTGCAGGAGCACTTTGAGCTGCTGATCGTGGGCATTGTTGCCGTGTCGATTATTCCGACCGTGGTCGGTTTGGTTAAGGCTAAGCTCGGTAAAAAGAACGCCTAGTCCGAGCTTGTTTTCGGACGTTAATTCCAAGGCCCGTCATCGGATTCGATGGCGGGCCTTTTGTGTTGAAGGCAAATGAAAATACTTTACTTAGTTAAAGAAAAGCGTTTTATCAGACGCGTGCGGGGAGTACAATCTCGTGCATGCGAATCGACGTGCCATCGGCTTTGATGCCGTTCGCGTGTCCCGTCCGGCTCTACGCTCCGGGCGTGCGACGTTGCGACGCGGTCGGCCTCGGTCCTTGCGTGCGAGTTCGCGAGTATGCAACTGTGTATGTAAGGAGCGACATATGACTGTCGAGAAGAAGGATATCGATTGGGGTAGCCTCGGCTTTGGCTACATGAAGACCGATTACAGCTACGAGGCTCATTGGAAGGACGGCGAGTGGGACGAGGGCGGCCTGACCACCGACCACACCTTGCATGTCTCCGAGTGCGGCGGCATCTTCCATTATTGCCAGGAGGTCTTTGAGGGCCTGAAGGCCTACACCGCCGAGGACGGCAGCATCGTCTGCTTCCGTCCCGACATGAACGCCGAGCGCATGTATAACTCTGCCCAGCGCCTCGAGATGCCCCCGTTCCCCAAGGACAAGTTCGTTGAGGCCGTTAAGCAGGTCGTTTCTGCCAACGCCGCCTGGGTTCCGCCCTTCGGCTCCGGTGCGACCCTGTACGTGCGTCCGTTTATGATCGGCTCCGGTGACGTGATCGGCGTGGCTCCCGCTCCTGAGTACACGTTCCGCATTCTCGTGACCCCGGTCGGTCCGTACTTTAAGGGCGGCCTTAAGCCCGTTAAGCTGCGCGTTTCCGAGTATGACCGCGCGGCCCCGCATGGCACCGGCAATATCAAGGCCGGCCTCAACTACGCCATGTCCCTCAAGCCCACGATGGAGGCCCATCGCGAGGGTTATGCCGAGAACCTGTATCTCGACTCCGAGTCCCGCACCTATGTCGAGGAGACCGGTGGCGCGAACGTTCTGTTCGTGAAGGAGGACGGCACCCTCGTCGTTCCTCAGTCGCACACCGACTCCATCCTGCCCTCCATCACCCGTCGCTCGCTCGTTCAGGTTGCCGAGGATTTGGGCATGACCGTCGACCAGCGTCCCGTCGAGTGGGCCGAGGTCAAGGCCGGCACCTTTGTGGAGTGCGGCCTGTGCGGCACCGCTGCCGTCATCTCCCCGGTGGGCGAGATCGACAACAAGGTCTACGGTGCCGATGAGACCGTGACCTTCCCGGCTGGCTGCACCGAGATCGGCCCCGCGATGAAGAAGCTTCGCGAGACCCTGACCGGTATCCAGTCCGGTGCTGTCGAGGATAAGCACAACTGGGTTTACACCGTCGCATAAGCAGTCTTAGCTGTCCGGCCCGAGGGCAACCTTCCTTTCCGGTGCGTCCTCGGACATGAAAGAACCCCCGCTGCGCACTACGTGCGGCGGAGGTTCTTTCGTCCTGTGGAATGCGCCGGGAGATAGGCCGGTCCGCCTCGGTCGAGTGCTCTGCATTCCTTGCCAGGAGGTTACTGGGCTGTAGGGAAGATGGTGCGCGGCCTTTTGGCCGCGCGTTGTGCGTGGATAAGAAAAGGGCCCAAGGTTTGTGCCTTGGGCCCCAAAGGGCTGATGAACTGGCTTAAGACTCGGCCGTGATTGTTAGAACTTGACGGTCGGTGCCTGGCGGGTGGCTTCAGCTGCCTCGAAGCCCTGGCGCTCCTTAAACTGGAAGATGCCGGCAAAGATAACAGCCGGGAACGTCTGGATGGCGTTGTTGTAGCTGAGCACGCAATCGTTGTAGCTCTGGCGCGCGTAGCTCACCTTGTTCTCGGTGTCCTCGAGCGTGGACTGGAGCTGCGTAAAGTTGGTATTTGCCTTAAGGTCGGGGTAGGCCTCGGCGACGGCAAAGAGCTGGCGCAGCGCACCGGTCAGCACGTTGTCCGCTTCCATCTTGGCCTCGGGGGTGGTGGCGCTCACGGCGGCGTTGCGCGCGTTGACTACGGCGGCGAGCGTGTCCTGCTCGTGCTTGGCGTAGCCCTTGACGGTCTCGACCAGGTTAGGGATCAGGTCGTTGCGGCGCTGCAGCTGCGTGTCGATGTTCTGCCAGGCATTATCGATGCGATTGCGCTTGGTGACCATGTTGTTGTAGATGCCGGCGATGGCGCTGGCGATCACAACGACAACAACGATACCGATGATGACGGGAAGCATGATGTCTCCGTTTCGAATGGCAGCGGCGTTTTGCGCCGGCTGCCGTTGGTGTAACGCTACTAGTATACCCGCAACCTTTGGCGATACCGAACTTTCCGGTAAGCGTTATGTTTCCGCCAAGGAGGGGCCGCCAATATGGAACGGGTGGTACAGGTGTAAGATATGCGACAAATTAAGGAATGCTGTCTACACCTTGAGGATGGCGATATGGATGGACCTTCGCATCAAGAAAACCTATCGTGCCCTGTTCGATGCTTTTACCGAGCTCTTGGAAGAGCATCGGTTTGAGGATTTGACGGTTGCCATGCTTTGCGACCGGGCCCTGATTCGCCGCACGACGTTCTATAAGCATTTTCGCGATAAAAACGATTACTTTGCCTTCTATATCGATGAGCTTATGACGGGCTTGCCGCAAAACCGGACCGATGCAGCGGACGCGGAGCCGCTTGATGACGTACGGGCGCTTCGCCATGAGGTCTTTGACGATGCCATGAATATGATTCTGGCGCATGAGCAGCTCATGGATAACCTTTTGGCCAGCAGCATGTCGGGCATGCTGACCGGCATGATTTGCGACCGCATTGCGCGTTCCATCCGCGAGCGTGTGATGAGCTCGCTTGCCGAAGATGCCCTGGCGCCCGTTTCGCTCGAGACGACATCGGAGTTTATCGCCGGTGGCATTATTCGACTGTTCACAAATTGGTGGGAGTCGGGTCACGATCTTGAGCGTCGACCCGAGATAGCCGACGTGGTCGATGCGCTGTTTGAGCGCACCATGACGCCGGTGAATCACTAAGGTGGCGGAGAGAGGGGGATTCGAACCCCCGGAACGCTCTCGCGCTCAACGGTTTTCAAGACCGCCGCATTCAACCGCTCTGCCATCTCTCCGTGAGTCGTAATGATAGCATCGTTTTGAATTTGCAACAGGGAAGGCGAACGATGACGATCACCGAAATCGACGAGAAGTTCATGCGCGAGGCGCTGGCGGAGGCGCGCGCCGCCGCTGCGGTGGGCGAGGTACCGATTGGTGCCGTGGTAGTGCGCGCGGGCGAGATTGTCGCGAGGGCGCATAATCGCCGCGAGCTCGACCAGGATCCTTCGGCGCATGCCGAATTTTTGGCCCTGTGTGCCGCCGCTCAGACGCTTGGACGCTGGCGCCTTTCCGATTGCACGGTCTACGTGACGCTCGAGCCCTGCTGTATGTGCGCGGGGCTTATGGTTAACGCGCGCGTGGGGCGTTGCGCGTATGGCGCGACCGATGCCAAGGCGGGCGCGCTGGGTTCGCTGTACGACCTCAATGCCGATTCGCGCCTGAACCATCGGTTTAATGTGACCGCCGGCGTGCTGGCAGGCGAGTGCCGTGAAGTGCTGAGCAGCTATTTTGCTGGCCTGCGCGGTGTCGACGGCGTCGGTTGCGGTTTGAACCTTGAGGCGCATGCGTCTCACGCCGAGGCGCTCGCGGGTGTTGGAGATCTCACCGACGAGACGGTCGACTTTGGCCCCGTGCAGCGGCGGCCCCGCCGTGTGCTGCTGGCGATCGACTCCTTCAAGGGCAGCGTGTCGAGTGCGCAGGCGGAGGAGGCCGTTGCCGAAGGCGTGCGCCGTGTGTGGCCCGATGCCGAGCTGGGCGCTTTGCCGCTGGCAGATGGTGGCGAGGGAACGCTCGACGCCATCGCCGCACGCGGTGGCGAGCTTTCAACCTGCGAGGTTGCAGGTCCCTTGGGCGACCGCGTGTCTGCCCGGATGCTGGTGGACGGCGAGCACGAGTCCGCGGTCATCGAGATGGCCGAGGCGGCGGGTATTGGGTATTCACCTTGCACGGAGTCGGCGGCGTTGGCGGCCACAACCTATGGCGTGGGCGAACTGATGCTTCGTGCGCTTCGCGCGGGTGCAAAGACTATCTATATTGGTCTGGGCGGCAGTGCCACCAACGACGGTGGCGCCGGCATGCTGCAGGCGCTGGGCGCCCACCTTGTCGATGAGTGTGGCTGCAATATCGCCCCCGGTCTCGCGGGCCTTGAACACGTGACGAGTATCGATTTGGCACCGGCGCTTCGGGCGCTGAATGGCGCGCGTATCATCGTGCTTTCCGATGTCGAGAATCCGCTCGTGGGGCGTCGAGGCGCACTGGCGGTGTTTGGCGGGCAGAAGGGTCTGCCGACGGGTGATGCCGAGGTGCTGAGCAGGTACGACAGCTGGATGGTCGGCTACGGCCGCCTGCTCGATGCAGCGATTACCGGGGCGCGGGCTCAGGGGTTGTTGCGCGTGCCCGAGGGTGCACGGACATTTGGCTCGGTGCTCGGCGTGCCCGGTGCCGGTGCTGCTGGCGGCCTGGGTGCCGCGCTGCTGGCGCTCGGGGCGGAGTTGCGTTCGGGCGTTGAGACGGTGCTCGATCTCGTGGGGTTTGATGAGCGCGTGCGTGATGTCGACCTGGTCATTACAGGCGAGGGCAATATGGACGAGCAATCCGCCGCCGGTAAGGCACCGGTGGGCGTGGCGCGTCGCGCCAAGCGATATGGCAAGTCGGTAGCCGCTGTCGTGGGCGGTCGTGCTGACAACCTGGATGCGGTGTATGGGCAGGGCATCGACCTGGTTTTGCCAGTCTGTCGCAGACCCATGGGCCTTGAGCTGGCGCTCGATTCCCAGGAAGCCATAACCAACCTCATCTGCGCCGGTGAATCCGCCGCCCGATCCTACGACCTCGGCCGACTCTAGTAAAATGATCGTTCGGTTTAGCTTGGATAGCCAAAAAGTAGTCAAAAAAGCCCTGTCCCAAACTAGCTATCTTGCCGTGGCGAGCGAGAGCGGGTAAGATATACCGAGCGCCTAGCGCGTTCGATGGGTTCGGATGACGACATGTTCCGAATCTGGTCAGGTCCGGAAGGAAGCAGCCATAAGGAGCCTCTGTCGGGCATCCGAATCCATCGAGTGCGCAGGCGCTTTTTGGTGCCGCGGCTACCCGCGAGTGCCGGCAGGGCGCTTGGTGTCTCGCTGGTCCTCGGCTTCGCCTGCGGGATCGCGCGACTACCAAGCGCCCTGCCGGCACTCGCGGGTAGCCGACCAAAACCGCCTGAAGGGTCACATTTATCTGATAATTGAATCCCTGGCGTTATGCCGCTCGCTGGCGTTGCCAAAACATCGGCTGCTACATGCCTTGGGCGCTAGCGAACGTCGCCCTTACATCTGTAACGAGTTGCTTACGCATCTCCAGGGCTCTCCGTACTATCATGAATCAGATTGAAGAGAGATGATGATAGGGAGCGCCTATACATGATTGAGCTGCTCAGGCGTTTTGGTGGCAAGTTTCGCCGCTATATGGTGATTGGCCCTGCGTGCAAGCTGATCGAAGTGATCTTTGACCTGCTTACGCCGCTCGTGATTGCCCAGATGATCGATAAGGGTATTGGCGTACACGATGTCAACGCCGTCGTCCACTACGGTATGCTGCTTGGCGCCATGGCTGTGATCGGCATTTCGTTTACGCTCGTCTGCCAAAAGATGGCGGCGCTCACCTCGCAGGGCATGGGCACCGACATTCGCGGCGCGCTCTACGAGCACATCAATAAGCTGAGCTATGCCGAGCTCGACCGCTTTGGCACGCCCTCGCTTATCACCCGCATCACCAACGACGTCAACCAGGTGCAGCTTGCCGTGGCGCTGGGCGTGCGCATGCTCATCCGCTGGCCCTTCTTGGCGGTGGGCTCTATGTGCGCGGCCCTTGCCATCGACCTTAAGCTCGGCATGATCTTTTTGATTTGCACGCCCGCCATTGGCTTGGTGTTTTGGTTTGTCATGGCGCGCTGTATCCCGTACTACAAGCAGCTGCAGGCAAAGCTCGACCGCATTGCGCTCATTTGCCGCGAGGGGCTTTCGGGCGCCCGCGTGGTCCGCGCGTTTGTGCGCGAAGATCACGAGCGCGAGCGCTTTGCCCAGGCCGCCGACGACCAGGCCAATACTGCCATCGCGGTGGGCAAGCTCTCGTCGATTCTCAACCCCGTCACGTTTTTGGTGATGAACCTAGGCGTGTGCGCCATCCTGTGGGTGGGCGGCATCCAGGTCAACGTGGGCGAGCTCACGCAGGGCCAGGTCATGGCGTTTGTGAACTACATGACGCAGACCCTTACCTCCATCGTGTACGTTGCCAACCTGGTCGTGGTCTTTACCAAGGCGAGCGCCAGCGCGTCGCGTATCAACGAGGTGCTCAATTGTGAACCGAGCATCACGGACGGGGGCAACGAGCTGGTCGCGCTGCCCGAGCCGGGCGAACTGGCGGGTGGTGCTGCTCCAGTCTCCGCGGTGAGCTTTGGCCATGCGAGTTTTTCGTTTGGCGCGGGCGCGGCAAATGCCGTCAACGATGTGACCCTGGAGCTCCCGCTGGGCAAGACGCTCGGCATTATTGGCGGTACGGGCAGTGGTAAGTCCACACTCGTCTCGCTTATCCCGCGCCTGTACGACGCGAGCACCGGCAGCGTGTGCGTGATGGGCGCCGACGTGCGCGCTTGGCCACTCGACCAACTGCGCCATGCGGTCGCGACCGTTCCGCAGCGTGCGTCGCTGGTGAGCGGCACTATTCGCAGCAACCTGAACTGGCGCGATGAAGCCGCGACCGACGACGAGCTCTGGGCGGCGCTCGATATGGCGCAGGCAAGCGAGTTCGTACACAACAAGCCCCAGGGCTTAGATGCCCCGGTCGAGGCGGGCGGAAAGAACTTTAGCGGTGGCCAGCGCCAGCGGTTGACTATCGCGCGTGCCTTGGTGGGTTCGCCGCAGGTTCTGATTATGGACGATTCTGCCTCGGCGCTCGACTTTAAGACCGACGCGGCGCTTCGCCATGCCATTCGCGAACGAAGCGTGCGCGGTGCCGCCGAGGGCGGGCTGCCGCTGACCACGGTCATCGTGAGCCAACGCGTCTCGACCGTTCGCGATGCCGACATAATCTGCGTACTCGACCACGGATCGGTCGCGGGCCTGGGCACACACGATGGGCTGTACGCGACTTGTCAGCTCTATCGCGAGATCTGCCAGTCGCAGCTGCGCCGCGAGGAGCTCGAGGGCCGGCAGGGGAGTACGACGCCCGCGTCCGCCTCAATCGCCTCCGCATCCGCCCGCGCAAAGGAGGGCTGCTAAATGAATCCGTACACTTCTTCCGGTTCGGTCGCCACGATGACGGCCAATGTGTCCGGCAACGATAAGCTCAACGACCTGGGTGACGGCCCACGCCAGCCCGGCGACCCTGAGCGCTATCCCGTGGGCGCGGTGACCCGCCGCCTGATGGGTTATGTTCGCCCGCACCGCGTCTCGTTTGCGGCGTCGTTTGCGAGTGCCGCCATCTCCGTTATCTTGCAGCTCTACACACCTATTCTCATTGGCGAGGGCATCGACCTGATTGTTGCCGCGAGCCAGGTGGATTTCGATGCACTGCTGCCGCTCGTCACCAAACTCGCGTTCGTTGTGGTGGGAGCCGCGGCCTTCCAGTGGTTGCAGGGCTATTGCGTCAACCGCCTGTCCTACGAGACGGTGCGCGACATGCGGGTGGAGGCGAGCGACAAGCTCAGCCGCATGCCGCTCAGCTTTATCGACAGCCACGCCCACGGCGACCTTATGAGCCGCGTGGTCAACGACGTCGATCAGGTGGGCGACGGTCTGCTGCAGGGCTTCACGCAGCTCTTCACCGGCGTTATCACCATCGTGGGCACGCTTGCGTTTATGCTCTCCATTAACCTGACCATGACGCTCGTGGTGGTGCTCGTCACGCCGCTTTCCATCTTTGCCGCCGGCGCCATTGCCAAGCTCTCCAACAAGAGCTTCACGGCACAGCAGCGCATTCAGGGCCAGCTCGGTGGCCATATCGAGGAGTATGTGGGTGAGCAAAAGCTCGTGGACGCCTTCGCCTACGGCGCGCACGCTCAGCAGCGCTTCGATGCCCTCAATGCTGAGCTCTACACCGCGGGTGAGCGCGCGCAGTTTATGGGTTCGCTCTCCAACCCCGGCACGCGCTTTATCAATAACATCATCTATGCCGTGGTCGCTGTGATCGGCTGCGTGGGCGTGATCACGGGCGTGCCGGCGGCGCTTACGGTGGGCGGCGTGCAGATTTTCCTGTCCTATGCCAACCAGTACACCAAGCCGTTCAACGAGGTCACCAATGTCATTACGCAGATCCAGACGGCGTATGCCTCGGCGCGTCGCATGTTTGCGCTGCTCGACGCTCGCGAGCAGGAGCCCGATGCGGCGGATGCCGTGGAGCTTGTCGCCCCGCAGGGCGAGGTCACCTTTGAGCATGTGGACTTTAGCTACGTTCACGACCGCAAGCTGCTGCAGGATATCTGCATCGAGGCCAAGCCCGGCATGCGCTTTGCCCTGGTCGGTCCCACGGGCTGCGGCAAGACGACGCTCATCAACCTGCTGCTGCGCTTCTACGATATCGACGCCGGGCGTATCCTGGTGGACGGTCGCTCGTCGCGCGACTACACGCGCTCGAGTCTGCGCCGTGCCTTTGGCATGGTGCTGCAGGACACTTGGCTGTTCGAGGGCACGGTGGCGGACAACATCGCGTACGGTTGCCCGGATGCCACGCGCGAGCAGGTTATCGAGGCAGCCAAGCGCGCGCACGCGCATAAGTTTATCGTGCAGCTGCCAGGCGGCTACGATACGGTGATCGGCGAGGACGGCGGAACGTTTAGCCAGGGCCAAAAGCAGCTGCTGTGCATCGCGCGCGTCATGCTCACCGACCCGGCTATCTTGCTGCTGGACGAGGCGACCTCGAGCATCGATACCCGCACCGAGCTACAGGTGCAGGCGGCATTCGATGAGCTCATGGCAGGTCGCACAAGCTTTGTCGTGGCGCACCGCCTGAGCACTATCCGCAACGCCGACTGCATTCTGGTGATGCGCGACGGCGAGATTGTCGAGCGCGGCATGCACGATGAGCTGATAGCGGCAGGCGGCTTCTACGCCGAACTCTACCGCAGCCAGTTTGCCCAGTGAGCACGGCCGTGGGGCAAATGAATCAATCGACAGACGGTGGTTTACATCTGTCACGTAAGTACTAAGATATTCATCTAATAAATTGCATTAGTGGCTTTAGTTTTGGGGGAAACGAGGCAACGTGACTATGACGTGCTCTTTGGTGGTTAACAGCAAGAGCGGTAATACCAGGATGGTATCGGGCGCGATCAAGCGCGCTCTGCAGGCTGCGGGTGTTGAGTTTGTCCATGCCGCGGCGTTGAGCGACGATGCGGATGCAGATCAGGTTGCGCTCGAGGCGCAGGGCGCCTGCGCGGCCGACACGGTGCTCGTCGGTTTTTGGTGCGACAAGGGCGCGTGCACGCCTTCGGTCGCGGCGTTGCTTTCCGCCTTGCACGGCAAGCGCGTCTTCCTGTTTGGCACCTGCGGCTTTGGCGCCGACCAGAGCTATTACCAGCAGATTATTGATCGCGTAACTTCCAATTTGGCTGGGGATGCCGAGCTTGCGGGCTGGGCGATGTGCCAGGGCAAGATGGGCCCTGCCGTAAAGCAGCGCTACGAGACCATGCTCGAGCAAGATCCCGAAAACGCCCGATTTAAGATGCTGCTCGACAACTGGGTTGCCGCGAAGGACCATCCCACCAAGGAAGACCTGGACAACATGGCTGCAGCCGCCAAGAAGGCCGTGCTGGGAGAGTAGCTTCGCCGTTCGCGGTCCTTCGTGCAAAACAATACAAATGTGAAAGCCTCGAAGTTCTCGAGGCTTTTTTTCATGACACGAGGGCGCCCCTTTATTGATGGAAGGCCTAGTAAGCTGATTGTTCTATGCCCGGATGTGTGCGGAGTGGGATGGGATTTCCGGATGGGTGGGGTTGCGGAAGCTGCGTCCCGCCTTTGGAATGGGATGCGGTTTCCCGTTGGGGGCTCTGTGGCAACCGCATCCCATTTCGCAAGCGAATGCTGGGACACGGTTTTCAGAGGGTTATGGGCTGCGAACTACATGGGGCTGTCATAAAACTCCGGCAAAGGAGGGGTCGGAAATAAATGACACTTCCAGTAGTTTGTTTTAATGTGGGGGGGTACCATTATTTTAGTTTCGCAAAAAAATCGAACCTTCTATGGGGAAGTTGCGTAGGGGGTTAGTTATAAGTATTGGATAAAACAGACTAATTTGGGGATAAATGACCACTTACGCCAAAATAAGTAGCATTTAGCGATAAAACATTGAAAAATGTGTAGCACATCGCTATGTTTTTATTACGAAAAGATTCCAAATTGGCTTATTTCGGACTCACTTTTCAAGCGCCTTGCGGTTCCTGTTGAAACTTGCTGACCTTTGGATGGGTCGAATAGGTCCTCAAGGGGTGTGAATTATCACTTTGACGGCGCGTAGACTCAAATGATTTATTGCACTTTTGAGTAGCTTGGCGTTCGCGCTTGTCATAGCCCTTGCCGTTGTTTCTTTTGTGCCTCGCGCATTTGGATACACGCCCTTTGCTGTGCTTTCGGGCTCTATGGAACCCGAGCTTCCCGTTGGCTCCATGGTGTTTGTCCGCCAGGTTGAGCCAACGGATATTGCCGTGGGCGACAATGCAACCTTTTACCGATCGGACGGCGCCGTGGTGACGCACCAGGTGTACGAGATCGACCCTGTGGCGCAGACGATTAGCACGCAGGGAATCGCAAACAAAAATGCAGATGGAACCATCATGCACGATGCCGAGCAGACGCCTTTTTCGAGTGTTATCGGCACTGTTTCTTTTTGTGTCCCTTACCTGGGCTTCGTCAACGCATATTGCACGACGATGCCTGGTTTGCTTGTTGTGGTGGCCGTTCTGGCGCTGCTGATCACGGCGTCGATAGTGCTCGATCGGATGGTTCCCGACGAGCCTGCGGGCAAGCATGCCCGCGTGCATGCGAGGGAGCGGCGTTCATAGCGGCAGGGAAAAGCGTCGGCGGCGGTAGGGGGCCGTTGCCGGGGAAGACGATTCTCGAAAGGAAGAGAACGATGGAAAACAAGAAGAAAAAGCGCTACGGCATCATTGCCGCCCTGCTGCTGTTGGTGCTGGCCGCCGGCGTTGGCACCTATGCATGGCTGACGGCTACGCAGAGCCTGGAGAACGTGTTTACGGTCGGCAGCTTTGGCCCTACGGACAAAAAACCTGATCCGACTGATCCCGAGAAGCCCGGCGACCAAACGAATGACGGCAAAGCCTACCTGTTCGAGACCAAGTGGGTTGAAAACTCCAAGATCGTTCCTGGCACCACCACCGACAAGAACCCCAACGTTGGCATCAAGAAGGGTTCCGACGACGCCTACGTGTTCATCTATGTGAAGAACGCCATGGTCAAGGAAGGCACCGCTCACGAGAACATCCCGTACTTCGCACTCAACAACAACTGGAAGCCGGTTGACGGTCAAGTGACCACCTCTGCCGGCGGAAAGTATCTGAGCGGTCTGTTCATGTACGCTAAAGGTTCCACGAACGGCCCTGCTGTCCTGAGCGCTAAGGATGCTGCCGCGGATGTCTACACCGGCGAGCTGTTTAGCAAGGTCGTGTTCCCCAGCACCCTGGATGGCTCCATGGTTGCTGAGAACCCCAAGATGACGGTCTCTGCTTACATCTTCGGCGCCGATCAGAAGGGCGAGGAGACCACTCCGGCCGCCAACGCCGTTGCTCAGGCTAAGACTTGGGCAGAATCCAAGAAGTAACCCCCCCCACTGAGATCCCGGCCCGCCCCCACCCCTATATTCGGGCCGGGATCTCGGTCCCCCCTATCGACGACTGGCGAACGTAATGCTCAACAATCTTTCCGACAATCAGAAACGCACCTTGGCGCTTGCCGCGATGGCGCTGTTGGCCCTGGCGTGCCTGTGCGGCACGCTGGCTTTTACCGTTGATATGGTTCCGGCGAACAACGTTCTATCGTTTGGCAGCGTGAAGGTACGAGTCTGCGAATACACCCTCAACGAGCAGGGCGAGGAGATTCCGTTTGAGCCCAACGAGCACGGGGACTATCCCGACACCAAGGCCGGGGGTTCTGACATCAGCCGCATTGTGCGCGTGGAGAACGTCGGCACGCAGCCTGAGTACGTTCGCGCGCGTCTGCACATGACGTCAGTGGCACCCGACGGCTCGTGCGCGGATGCCTCGGGCAACGTTGCGTTTCATGTGGACGCGGGCGAGGGGTCCCCGTGGATCGATGGCGGCGATGGGTGGTACTACTACCGTGGATTGGCCGGGCGTGGCGGCACGCTCGACCCCGGCGCCATGACGGAAAGCCTCATGGACTCGCTGCGCTTTGTGGACGACTACCACGATGCCGCGCGCGGCGGCTCCTTCAGGCTCGATATCGATGTGCAGGCCGTGCAGGCCAAAAACCAGCAGGAAAGCGATACCGTCCTCGACGTGCTTGACGTCGCGGGCTGGCCGGAGGCGAACTAGCCTATGAAGATCAAGAACATGAACCGGGGCGTGCTTAGCAGGCTAGTTGCCGTCGCGGCGATTGCCCTTTGCTGCGTTATGGCGCTGCCGACGGCGGTGCATGCCGAGGATGTGCCCGAGGCCAAAACCGAATTCCACATCAAAAACGAGGCTGACTTTTTGGTGTACGTGGCGCTGTCGCGCGAGCGCGATACGTCCGGCTGGCACGTTTATCTCGATAACGATATCGTGCTTAATGATGACGACATGAAGACCATTGTCTCGCACACCGTTAAGCATCTGTCGTTTGGCAACAAGGAGCATCCGTTTAAGGGCGTGTTCGATGGTCAAAACCACACCGTTGAGGGCCTGAACTACGATAAAGACGCTTTTGACCCCGAGCGCGATACGGGATTTTTTGCCGAGACCAACGGTGCCACCATCAAAAACTTCCTGGTCAAGGACGCCAACGTGTGGGCGGACTTCCGCGGTGGCATTATCGTGGGCAAGGCCGTCAATACGCGCTTCGAAAACGTTATGGTCATGGAGAGCACGCTGCACGTGACCTGCGCCAACAATGCTCTCAACCTCATTACCAACGCAGGCTTTGAGGGCGGTCTCATCGCCGGCGAGCTCGACGGCTGCACCCTCTACAACTGCGAGGTCCGTGGCGGCCGTGCCGTCAACAATACGACCTCGGGCGTGCAGGCGCTCGGCGGTGAGGGTCTGTATATGGCGGCGTTTGCCGGCTACGTTAAGTACTCGACTATCGAGTACTGCCGCGTGACGCCGACGCGTAAGGACGACGGCTCGATTGCCGAGAAGGGCATGACCGACGTCACCAATAAGTACGACGTGGCTATTGGCGCCCTGGGCGGCAACAACGTGTACGCCTCGGGTTTTGTGGGCTGCATGGCGGGCGAGGCCAAGATTATCGACTGCTTCTCGACGGCGCAGTGCTACAGCTATGCCGCGTCATATGTGGGCGTCGTCGCCGTGACGCGTGCGTGGACAGGCGGCCTGGCGGGCCGAATTTTGACCGCCGAGGGCAACGAGCTCGTCCGCAGCCATTTTGCGGGCGATTTGAGTTCGCGCCAGTACAATCCCATCGCCGTGATCCCCATCATTCAAAACGATGTGAACCTGGGCGGCATTGCCGCGCGTGCCAACAAGGATGATGCCACGGTCACCGAGTGCTACTTTAAGCCGAGTGTGAGCCTTTCTGGCAACAGCCAGGGCAACCCTGCCAAAAAGAAAATCCCCTCGTTTGGTGGCGACGGCACCACTAAGGGCGATGGCTATGGTCCGTGGGATGACGAACGCTACACCACGCGCGAGCTGTGGGAAGAGCACGACTACGACTTCTGTGCCGGCACCATGCGCTCGACCGCTAACGACAAGGCCCTGGGTGCCCCGCACCCCAATGAGTGGGCGATGGATTACAAGCTGAAAATTCCCGTGCATGGCCAAAGCGTTAAGGCGACGATCGATTTTCCCGGTGCGGGCACCGCGACAATTACGGCAACCAAACTCGGTATTGATCAGGCGACCTCGGATCCGTATGCCTTTGCCGTGAGCGCCGTGCTGGCGGGAACGGCTCAGGGTTTGGCCCAGGGCGATACATCGGTAACGTTTAAGCAGGATACCTCCGCAAAGCCTGATGGCCTGACCAAGGAGAACGGCGGCTACCGTTTTATGGGCTGGTTCCGCGAGCCCGGGGTTAAAGTGAACCGCATCGATCATGACAACAGCTGGTTTAACGGCAAGACCGATGACCCTGCGGTGGCTGCCGGCAAGCAGGTCCAGAAGAGCGAGGCGCACGAGAAAACGTCAACCTATACCGCCGATAATGCCAAGGGGGCCGACGGTTTTAAGGGCAACGACCTGTTTATCGCTTCGTACGAGGCGCAGGTGCTGTTCTATAACGTTAAGGGCGAGACGCTTGATTGTAAGAGTGGCGCCGCGCACGACAAGTCGACGGATTGGTATCGCTATGGTGTCGGTTTAAAGCCGGCTGCCCCTGCGGACCGCGGTACTCTGTCTGCCAGTGCCACCTTTATCGGCTGGACGACGCAGCCGAGTGACGAGGCTGGGATGAACGGCGGCTATGCGGCCATTACCTCGACCCAGCTCGCCGAGCTAAAAAATGCCGGCGCGTTCTATCCTGCCGGTACCGAGATTACCGTGCTTGGCCCGACCGACTTCTATCCGGTGTACAGTGACTACGTCTCGAACATCATGACAGTGTTCGAGGGCAATGAACAGGATGAGCTTGAAGATAAGACCCAGCGTGTCGGCGTGGGCAACACCCATGTCGATGTCCAGACTTCCGAGGATGGCGCCAGTGTCTATACAGTGCAGGTGCGCGGTGTAGACAATAAGCCCTTGTCCGATGGGGGCGCGTTGCCTGACGGCTACCGCTTCCTGGGCTGGTACGAAAACAAGCAGACTGCCGATGGGTCCGAGGTCGAGGTGCGCGTAAGCCGCGACCCCAGTTACACGCTTCCCGACAATGTGGACCTGACCGTTCCGCATACCTATACCGCGCGCTTTGAGTACCGCGTGGATTATTACGTCAAGTCTATGACGAACGATGCCTATAAGGAATCCAGACTCCTCTGCTCTGTGTGGAACGGGTACCAAACCTCGTTCAACGAGCAGGTCGGATCGAGCTACGTGCGGGAGAATATCGTGCACTGGGATCCCGAGCACGTCTATCACGGACTGAAGGAAAACTATAAGGACGAATGCAATGAGGGGCGCTTTGGGGCAGAGACACTCATCGTGGCGCCTTTGAAGGCGTATTCGCATACGGTCAAAAACGATACAGGTGCGGATACCCGAAAAAATGTCATTGCCGATACGGATTTCCCGGGTTCGGGCACGCTGGATGACGAGTGGGTCGCAGGAGCGCTGAAGTTTTACTTTAGGCCGGCGAGCGAGCGATACCGCTTAAATTTCTGGACCCTCGAGCGTCAAGGCGGATACTGGACCTGCGTGGGCAACCCCGTTCAGAGCGAGATTGGCATCGATTCGGAGTATTACATGCGCGCCATGGTGACGACAAGCGTCAGCTTTTATGGCAAGGGCGGTGCCTCGGTTAAGAGTGTCACGCGACGCTATGAGGCCCCGTTGCTGCTGGGCTCCGATAGCACCTACACCTATAAATATCCGTTTATCCATACCAATCAGACGGTAAACGATAAGCCCGAGGGCGGAAAGAAGGGCGACGTCAATCCCAATCTGACGCTTGAAGCCTCTCCGACCGATGCCGACATGGCCGTGGATGGCTATAAGTTCCTTGGTTGGATTTCGACCGCCGAGGTCCAGAAGGATTCTGACGTCTGGAACTATATCTATGATGTTGCCGGTGACCCCTATGTGACAAGTGATCCGGAAAAAGCGACGCCGTACTTGGCGACCAACGCGTCCAAGGTTACCCAGTGGCAGGATGCCTATCCCGTGTACATAAAGTACGACGTTAGCTACACCACCAACCTGCACCGCAAGGGCTTTGACGGAACTAATGGGGTTAACGTACCCAACTGGGATATCAAGCCCACGCTGACCACGCAAGACGACGGGTCTGTGGTGGCTACGGTGAGCCCCGACATTACGACGACGGTGTATGCCGACGGTACTGGTGGCGCCTATCAGCTTAAGAAGCTCGAGATCGAGCTTTCCGACGGAACAGTAAAGAAACTTGAGCCGACGGGCGAGGGCGGCAATGCCTATTCCTATCCCGTGGAGCCCGGAAAGCCCTATACGTTTGTGGCCTACTACACGCCCATTGCGGTGGTGTATCATCTCAACGACTCCGACGTTGACGGCAAGCTTGCCCAAGAGGGCGATAAGCTCGGTGACCTTAAAGATGGCATGCCGCTGCCAACGTATAACATTGGAGACATCGATGCTGCAACGGGCGCATACAACGCCTTCGTAGGTTGGACGGATAATAAGCCAGAGCCTAGCAGCGGTTATGTCGTTTGGTCGGACGGCGTTTCCATGGTGACTAAAAACACGGTGGTCAACGCCCCCATGGAGCTGTACCCGGTCTACCGTGCCAGCGCGGTAATTGTCCAATCGAATATCGATGCTAATCTGGATGATCCCTATGCCGTGCGTTCTCTTTCGCGCACCGACTCTGGCGATCAAATTTCGCTGGAAGTAAGAGCTACAGCTGAGGTTGTCGACAAGGATGGCACCAAGTACGACTTTGTCGGCTGGTCGCGTGACTATGAATCCGATAGTAAATACACTCTGATGACCGAAGACGATAAGTATCCCCTCGAGGGTAGTGAACCCTTTAAGGGCGCGACGTATACCGCGGTGTACAAGGTCACGCCGTATAAGGTGCGCTATCACAGCGTCGACGGGGCGGTCATCTTTACGGCGACGGTCGACTCGGGCGACGAGCGCGCGCAGGACGGTAAGCCTGGCTTTGTCTACACGGTCGATGTTCCCAAAATGGACGAGAGCGGCAATCCTGTGATGGAGCAAAAATCCGTGGCGTACGACCCGGACGCCCACTCCAAGATCGTCGCGCTGCTCGATGAACAGGCTGCTGCCAATGGCGATAAGCGCGAGCTCTTCTTGGAGTGGCGATATGTGGGTGCCGATGGCACTGCAAAGTCTTGGGATGAGTTCAAGGGCGAGCCAGTCAAGGGTGACATGGACCTGTATCCTGTGACGTATCGCGTGGTTGCCAACGATACGTCTGATCCCGCGAGCCCCGTAACTATGACCGCGCAGCTTAAGTGGCTGCTCGATCCCGCCGCGGCCAACACCGTCGGTGACAGTGCCGACAATGCGCCGTTTAAGGTCTGCTTTGCCAAGCCGTTTATGGGGACGCAACTGACTGTTACGGTAACGCAGGCAAGCTACGGCCCTGGTGCAGAGGGCGTTTCTGCGGCGGAAAAGCCTGTGAACGGCAAGTTTGTCTCGCTCTACAGTCTGGGTTCGGGTGGCGGCTCGTTCGACCTGGTCAACCGCCTGGAGTCCAAGAAGACAGGCGAAGGCGAGCAAGGTCCCGGTAATGCCGTGTTCAAATTTACCCAGAATCATGCGCTGACGATCGTTAAAAAGACTACCGACGCCAGCGCAATGGGGCAAACGTTCCGCTTTAAGGTAACGCGAAAGGCGTCGGAGGGTTCTCCTGCCGAGACGCGCATGGTCGAGGTGAAAGTTAGCGAGCAGCGCGACGAAAACGGTGAGGTCTGGTATGTCGGCAGCGTGCAATTTGCTGCTCCGGCGGGCACCTATACCGTCGAGGAAGACACGGCTTGGGCATGGCGCTACGAGGGTGAACTGAGTACGCCGGGCAAGGCGCCCGGCAAATCTGCCGAGCTCATCATCTCGTCTGCCTCGAGTGCGGGCGACACCGTGGTGACGTGCGTCAACACGCGCGCGAATGACAAATGGGTCGATGGTGGCTCGCGTGCCAAGAATGTTTGGAAAAACGGCACGCTGAAGAAGGAGGACTAGGATGACTAAGCGCAAGCAAATCGTCGCCCTCCTTGTTGGCGTTCTCCTGTTGGCTGGCGCTGCCGGTACCTTTGCGTGGCTTTCGGTTACGGGCGTGCTGGTCAACGAGTTTGGTTTTGGTTCGGTGGCGCCCTCGGTAGATGAGAAGCTCGATGGCAATGTGAAGAGCAACGTCATGATTACAAACAACGGCTCGGCCCCGGCATACCTGCGTGTTGCGGTGGATATCTACTGGCAGGACCAGAATGGCGCGCGCCTGTGGGATGAACCAGTTGCCGGCACCGACTACGTCATTGCGTGGGGCAGTGTGTCCAAGGCATCTGCTTCTAACACCGCCTCGTCTTGGGTTGTCGCGTCCGACGGGTACTACTACTGGACGTCTCCCGTTGCTCCGATGGGCAAAACCGATGTGCTCATCAAGAGCGTGACTGAGCAGAAGGCAGATGGGAAGAACCTGGTCGTTGACATTTCGACCCAGGCAATTCAATCCACGCCCGGCGATGCAGCTGCAGAGGCATGGGGCTGTGCAGTCAAGGATGGCGTGCTGGTGCCGCCGCATGGAGGTGCGTAAGTATGGCCTCTCCGATTCGTAAAGACGTTGCGTGTTTCTTGCATTGCGTGATGGCGGCAATCGTCTGCCTTATCGCGCTCGCCGTTCCTGCACGTGCGTTTGCTGACATTCCCACGATTGCCTATGACGGAAATGCACGCCAGCTAACGGTATCGGGAGCGACGGACTCCTCGGGGGAGCCCGATCTGTTTCCAGCCTTTAAAGATCTAATGCCCGGCGATGTACGCGAGCAACAGATTGGGGTTCGTGCCACGGGTGTAAAGTCCCAGGTACGTGTGTTTGTGCGGGCTGTTGTCGATCACGAGACGGCACATCTGCTGTCGCCCATTACCCTAACGGCGTCGGCGGCCGATGCGTCTGCCGGTTGGCTCCAGACGGGAACGCCGGGCAGCGTGTTTGCCTATCCCACGCAGGTCGCAACGTTTACGAGCGATGGCAGCACGGTACTCAATTTGCAACTAAGTGTCCCGACGTCGGTGGGCAACGAGCTTGCCGACGCAAACAAGGCAATTCGCTGGGAAATCACCGCCGAAGACGATGGCGAGAAGATCCCCGTACAACCTGCTGGCAGCAAGAAGCCCGGCTTGCTTGGTCTGGCGGCAACGGGCGACAACACGCTCGCTTTGCTTTTGGTGTTGCTGGCGCTTGCCATCATCGCTTTTATAGCCGCGCTTCTTTTGTCCCGGAGGAACAAGCGCTAGGTCCATCTTCTAAACGCAACGCCCTCCCGGGCGGCGGGCACGAAGTTCCCTGCTCTACAGTCCTGCGCAAGACGAAGGCCACATTAAGTGGCCTTCTTTGCGTGCGGAACTCGCGATGAACTTCGTGCCCGCCGCCCGGGAGGGTGTCTCTTTATTGATAGAAGGCCTAATAAGCTGATGATTTTATGCCTGGATGTATTCGGAGTGGGACGGGCTTTCCGGATGGGCGGGGTTTCGGAAAGTGTGTCCCAGAATCGGCGCTCAGAGTGGTCCCCACTTTCCGTTTGATGTCTTGTCCGGAAACTACGTCCCGGAATTAAGGCTTGGAATGGGATGCACTTTCCGCTTGAGAGCCTTAGCGGAAAGTGCGACCCGGAATTTACTCTTGAAGTGGGATGCGCTTTCCCGACAGGCCCTCAAGTGGAAACTGCGTCCCATTCCGAAGGCAGATTCCGGGATACACTTTCCGAATACAAAGAAGGCCACTTAATGTGGCCTTCAACTTATATATGTTGCGGATGCTTTCATGACAAGCCGCGCTTCAACACCGAGGCGTCTGCCCGGCGACGCGGAATGTAAGGTTCATCGCGAGTTCCGCACGAGCCGGAGAGCACTTAATGTGCTCTCCGTGCGAGCAGGACTGTCCGAGCAGGGAACCTTACGTTTCGCGCCGCCGGGCAGACGAACCAGTTAAGACGTGTCGCTACTTGATCTTGGTCGTACCCGGTGCCAGGTTGGGGTCGGTCTCGTTGGCCTCGGTCTGGAAGTGCTCCGTATAGACGTTCTTGCCGTCGCGGAACATCTCGTAGTACTGCATCTTGGCGTAATCCTCGCGTGCCTTGGTGGCAGCCGCGGCGGCGTCGTCGTCACCGGTGACGTTGGAGGAGAGCGCCCAGCGCAGGCTGGCGTCCTCGTAGCCCACCGAGTTGATGGCGGGCAGCGACTCGCGCAGCGTCATGTGCGCTTTCTGGTAGTCGGAGAGAGGTGCGCCGATCAGCTGCATCAGCTGGGTGGACAGATAGTTGGTGGACAGGTCATCGACCTCGCTCGTCTGGTCGCAGCCGGCAACGTCGTAGTTGGCCCAGATGATGTAGTCGGTCTGCCACAGGCGCTCTTGATGCGTAGCGTCGTCCTCGCCGGTAAACCACTTATCGTTGAACTTGGACGGGAAGAACGGCTGGTGATCGCCCCAGAACACCACGACCATCTTGCGGTCGAGCTTGCTCAAGGCGTTGAGGAAGTAGCGCAGTGCCTGGTCGGACTGCTCAATGCACGAGACGTACTCGTCGACATCGGAGAGCGTGCCGTCCTCGACGGTCTTGGTGTCCAGGTCGGTCGTGTCGATGTTGAGGTGCATCTGCTTGTCGACCGGCAGCAGACCCGTATCGTAGCCCGAGTGGTTCTGCATGGTTACGTCGAAGATGAACTGCGGATCGGCGTTCTGGTCGAGCAGCTCAAGAATCTTGTCGTAGGTTGCCTGGTCGGTCACCATGCCGCGCAGGGTGTCGGCGCCCTGGAAATCGTTGATGGACAGGAACTGGTCAAAGCCAAAGTCCTTGTAGACGTTCTCGCGGTTCCAGTTGGTCGCGTGGTTGGGGTGCATGGCCGTGGTGGAATAGCCGAGCGACTTGAACTGCTCTGCCAGGTTCCCGGTCGTTTCCATGTTGTAGATGGTGTAGGGGTACACGCCCGAGCCCAGGTTGGCCATGGAGTTGCCGGTCATAAACTCAAACTCGGTATTGGCGGTACCGCCGCCGTAGGCGCTCACGTAGAGCTTGCCGCGGCTGAGGCAGTTGGACAGGTTCTTAAAGTACTGCGGGCCCTCGTAGCCGGCGCGCATGTTCTGATAGATGGACAGGTCCGAGAAAGTCTCGTTCATGATGGCGATGACCGTGGGCTTCTCGCTGTCGAACTGCTCCTTTGCGGCGGCGCGCTCGTCGCTCTTGGCGGCATCGGACTTGTCGTAGGCCTTGGCGTACTTTTTGAGCGTGGCCTTGGCATCGTCGACGGAGTAGTCGGCGGGTTTGGGCGGCTTGATGGACTGCGCCGCGCTAATGAAAGCGGGCAGGTAGCCCTCGCGCCAGTAGCTCTCGAGCGGACGCCAGGTGTAGACGGTTATACCGAGGGTGTTGTAGTAGTCGATGAGCGTGACGTGCGCGGTCACACCGCCCAGGCACAGCACCGCTACGAGCAGGTTGGTGAGCAGCATGCGCTTGGCGTTGGCGGCGCCCTTCTGGCGATGCGGCGCGACCAGGCTGGCGTACTCGCACAGCAGCATGGCGATGGCGGTAAAGCCCATGGACAGCACGCAGAACAGCGAGATGGAGAAGGTGTAGCCGGTGCCGGCGACCGCGGCGGCAGTGGAGATGGCCGAAAGGTCACCCGGCTGGATGGGCATGGATTTAAACGTGATGACGAAGAACTCGGCAATGCCCAGGACAAAGAGGGCAAAGGCCAGGACCGCGGGAGCTGCGCCGTGGCGCTGGAACAGGAAGAACAGGCCGGTCATGAGCACGGTGATGATGGCCCACTCGAGCAGGATGCATAGGGGGTAGACCCAGGTAAAGTCGTGGTTGGACGAAACCTCTATGCCCAGCAGCGCAAAGACGCCGGCGAGCAGCAGGCACAGGACGGCGGCGACGAGCGGTTTGCCCACAAAGGCGCCGCGCAGGCGGGCGAGCTTGCCGGTGGGGGCGGGGGCGTCGGGCTTGGCGAACGCAAAGACGCGCGGGGCGATGCGGTCGCGGGCGATGCTGGCCCAAGCGCAACCGGTGAGAATGGCATTGGTCAGGATGAGCATCACAAAGGCGAGCGGCTCGTTTTGCGCGACGAGACCAATAGCGCCCCAGACGGTCAAAAAGACCTGGAACAGACCGAAGGCGACGCTCCAGGCGATAGCGCCCTTGGCAACGGTGCTCGACTGTGCGCGAATGGCCTTGGCCTCGCGCAAGACAAGGTAGACGGTCGCCGCAAGACCGACGAGCGAGATGGCGGCAGCGAACATGCTGAGACTCCTCACAAACTAAAACCTACGAAAGCGGGGGTTTACCCGATTGTTACCAAGATATGCGCTGCAATTGGTGGCTGCGCACAACAACCAGCCATATTAACGCGCGCGTGTGGCGGTGTGGCGCAATGTAGTGGCGACCTGCGCGATAATGGACGGGAATTACACGGAAACGTAAAGGCTTCTTAAAGAAATGGCGAGGGCAGGGCGATGAGCGAGCAGATTTGTATGACGGGCGCCGAGTACTGCGACGGAGCTGT
Source organism: Coriobacteriaceae bacterium (assembly GCA_025757745.1). Classification (NCBI taxonomy): domain Bacteria; kingdom Bacillati; phylum Actinomycetota; class Coriobacteriia; order Coriobacteriales; family Coriobacteriaceae; species Coriobacteriaceae bacterium. The sequence continues at coordinate 2,263,600 of CP107217.1, read as the reverse complement.
GGGCGTGGATACGTGTGGCTATCCGGTCGAGACGACGGGCAATGCGGTGCTGGACACGTTGGAGCACCGTTCCTCCACGCGTGCCTTCGCGCGTGATGACGACGACCGCCCCGTGGCGGTGACCGACGAGCAGCGGGCGGCGATTCTGCATGCGGCGAGCCGTGCGCCGTCGGCAGGCGCCATGATGATGTATTCCATCGTGAGCATTCGCGAGCAGGCTACGCTGGATCGTCTGGCCGACCTGTGCGACCACCAGCCCATGATCGCCAAGGCGCCTTGGGCACTAATATTTGTGGTCGACTATGCCAAGTGGATCGATCTGTTTGAGCATGTGGGTTGCTTTGAGCCCGAGTTTGTAGAGCGTACGGGCAAGGCGCCCCGTCGTGCACCGGGTCTGGGCGACTTTGCCATCGCGGCGCAGGACGCCGTGATCGCCGCCCAAAACGCCGTGGTTGCCGCCGAGGCCCTGGGGCTGGGGAGCTGCTACATCGGTGATATCGTCGAGAATGCCGAGGAAGTTGCCGAGCTGCTCGATCTGCCGCCCTATACCATGCCGCTGTCGATGCTCATCATCGGCACGCCCCGTAAGGAGCGCCCGGCAATCGCGCACCCCGTGGTGAACCTGGTGCACGAGGAGCGCTACTGCCGCGCGGATGCCGCGACCATGGACGCGCAGGTGGCCGAGATGGACGCGATGTTTCGCCCGCATGCCCGCGAGGTGGGGGAGCGCGTGGTGGATATCTACACCCGCAAACACACCAGTCCCTTTATGGCCGAGATGAGTCGCTCCATGGAGTGGTGGTTCAAAAACTGGCTCGGAAAATGACGAATGTGACAAAGGGGGCGTCCCTTTGTCACATTCCATATCGCCGCGGTGGCCTAAAGGCCGCATAAATGTTTATCTAGCTGGGAAAACGGTGCCATTAAAATATGGGCTGATTACATATAATCCCGTCGAACGTTAAAATTGGGAGGAAACCGGCTTATGGAACAAAAGGCAAAGGAAGTAGCCTCGCACGCTGCGATTCCTGTGAGCATCTCGGCGATGCTCGTCACGCTGGGCGTGGTGTATGGCGATATCGGCACCAGCCCCATGTATGTAACCAAGGCGCTCGTTGCCGGCAACGGCGGCATCGGAAGCGTCACGCAGGAGTTCGTGCTCGGCGCGCTCTCCCTTGTCGTGTGGACGGTCACGCTGCTGACGACCGTCAAGTACGTGCTGATCTCGCTGCGCGCCGACAACCACGGCGAGGGCGGCATCTTTGCCCTGTACAGCCTGGTCAAGCGCTGCGGCAAGTGGCTCATCATCCCCGCCATGCTGGGCGGCGCGGCGCTCCTCGCCGACGGCATCCTGACGCCTGCCGTTACCGTCACCACGGCCATCGAGGGCCTGCGCACCATCCCGGCGGTCCATGCCGTGCTCGGTGACGACCAGGGTCGTGTCGTCGCCATCACGCTTGCCATCATCATCGCGCTCTTCTTGGTGCAGCGCATCGGCACGGCCAAGATCGGTCACGCCTTCGGCCCCATCATGACGCTGTGGTTTTTGTTCCTGGGCGGCACGGGCCTGTTCTTTGTCTGCCAGTATCCCGCGGTGCTGCTGTGCCTCAACCCGTTGCGTGGCATCGCTTTTCTGCTGAGCCCCAACAACCATGCGGGCATCATGATTTTGGGCAGCTGCTTCCTCGCTACCACCGGTGCCGAGGCGCTCTATTCCGACATGGGCCATGTGGGCCGCGGCAACATTTACGCCACCTGGCCGTTCGTTAAGTGCTGCTTGCTGCTGTCCTATATGGGCCAGGGCGCTTGGCTTATGAACAACGCTGCCAACCCCGAGCTCATGGGCATTGCCGACCTTAACCCGTTCTACCAGATGCTCGCCCCGGGCCTGCGTCCGTTTGCCGTCGGCCTTTCAACCATCGCGGCCATCATTGCCTCGCAGGCGCTCATTACCGGCGCGTTCTCGCTGGTGTCCGAGGCCAGTCGCCTGGACCTCATGCCGCACATGCAGGTCTTCTATCCGGCCGAGACCAAAGGCCAGCTCTACATCCCCATGGTCAACAACGTCATGCTTGTCGGCTGCGTCATCGTGGTGCTGCTGTTCCAGAACTCGGCTCATATGGAAGCCGCCTACGGCCTTGCCATTACGCTGACTATGATGTGCACCACGCTGCTGCTCTTCTTCTACCTGCACGAGGAGCGCAAGCTCAAGGTTGCTCCGTGGATCTTCGCGGCCTTCTTCCTTTTGCTCGAAGGCTTCTTCTTCGTGAGCTCGCTCACCAAGTTCTTCCACGGCGGCTATTTCACCATCCTTATGGCCGCGCTCATCATGGGCATCATGGTGTGCTGGTACAACGGCACGGCGGTCGAGCAACGTCAGTTTACGCTGCTGCCGCTGCGCAGCTATCTGCCGCAGCTCAAACGCCTGCGCGACGACGATCGCTACGAGCTCATGAGCGACAACATCGTGTACCTGACCAAGGACACCAACACCGACTATATCGACCGTGATATCGTCTACTCGATTTTGGATAAGCACCCCAAGCGCGCTCGTGCCTGGTGGTTCGTGAATGTTGAGACCATGGACGAGCCGCATACCTTTGCCTACTCGGTCGAGACGTTCGGCACCGACTACGTATTCCGCGTGCATCTGTACCTGGGCTATAAGATCAACCAGCGCGTCAATGCCTACCTGCGCCAGGTTGTTCAGGACCTGGCTGCCAGCGGCGAGCTGCCGGCGCAGACGCACGACTACTCGGTTTACAAGGATCCGGGCAACATCGGTACGTTTAAGTTCGTCATGATCCGCAAGCTGCTGGCGCCCGAAAGCGACGTGGAGCCCAGCGAGCGTACGGCCATCACGCTCAAGTACATCATCCGCCGCGCCGCCGGCACGCCTGCGCGCTGGTACGGCCTGGAGAACTCCAACGTGAGCTTTGAGTACGTGCCGCTGTTCACCAAGTTTAAGGCCGTGAGCAAGATGCAGCGCCTTGCCCCCAACGAGCGCCCGTAGCCGACGGAGACTACACGGAGTTGGTTATCGATGAGCAAAACTAAAGCCGGGGAGGTAAACATGGATGCAAGGACACTTGACGTCCGTGAGGCGCGCGTCGACGCCGCCGAAGATCGGTTCTTTACGAATCGGGCCAACATGGACATGGTCGATCGCGTGATTTCGATCGTGGCATTGGTATTTGGAGCGGTGTGCGTGTGCGCCCTGCTCGCGCACGTGCTGTTTGTCTAACGACCGCAGGCTGTAAAGGCTATACACTTGGAACCACCACAAGGGGAAACCACCACAAAGGTGCCTGTCCCCTTTGTGGTGGTTTTTGTTTTTGAGAGAGGGGCGGGGCGCTGATGGACGTCCATGCGGACGGCGATATTGCCGAGAACTTTTGGTGGCGGCGCACGACGCTGACGCGTCGCAGCCCTCTGTATGACGCCTGCGTATCGGCGGGGCTGCTGGTCGCGGCGACGATTGCGGGCGCGCTGCTCGACCATCCGGGTCTCGCGCCGAGCATCATGATCGTCTATGTGTTCGCCGTGCAGCTGTGCGCTTTCTTTACCTGGAGCCGCCTGTATTGCCTGCTGAGCTCGGCTGCCGCCGTGGCGCTCTACAACTATTTGTTTGTCGACCCGCGCTACTCGCTGTCGCTCATCGACCGCGTCTATCCCGGCATGTTCTTTATCATGTTTGCGGTCTCGCTCGTGTCGAGCTCGATTGCGCTGGCCCTGCGCCGTGCCTTGGCGCAGGCCGCCGCCAGCGACCGTCGTACGCAGATGGTACTCGAGACCAATCGCATGCTGCAGCGCTGCGCCGATCAGCAGCAGATTGTCCATGCTATGGCAACGCAGCTGGCGCGTCTTTCGGGCTGTCCGGTCGTGTGGTACAGCGCCGATCCGGAAGACGATGACCTGTTGCCGCGCGCGACGTACACGGCCGTGGGCGATGCCGCGCCGGTGCACGAGCTGGTGCCGCAGATGCCGCCACGGCTCTCGGCGTCCGCCTATGTGGGAACGCCGCTCGATGCCACCTACGGCGGCTCGGCGTTCTACGGCATCTACCTGACCGTGCGCTCGGGCGACACCATGGTGCGCGCGGGCGATCCCGCCTCGGTGGTGGGCGTGCTGGCTATCGTTGCCGAGCCCGACGTGCTGACGCACGAGGAGCGGACACTTGCCGATGCCATCGTGAGCGAAGGAGAGCTGGCGCTCGATCGCGCCCGCGCCATGGAGGCCCGCGAGGAGGCGGCGGTGCTCGCTAAAAATGAGCAGCTGCGTGCCAACTTGCTGCGCTCCATCTCGCACGACCTGCGCACGCCGCTTACCAGTATTTCGGGCAATGCCGATGTGCTGCTCGACCAGGGCTCGACCGGCACGGCCGTGCTCGACGACCAGACGCGCCGCGGCATGCTCCTGTCCATTCGCTCGGATGCACAATGGCTCAACGCCACCGTCGAGAACCTGCTCGCCATCACCAAGCTCGAGGGTGGTGGCATGCGCCTGTCGATCACGCTCGAGCTCATGGACGATATCGTCGAGGAGGCGCTGCGCCACGTAAATCCGGCTGTGCGCGAGCACGACCTTAAGGTAGTGGCGTGCGACGAGCCAGCGCTCGTCAACGTCGATGCGCGCCTGATGGTACAGCTCGTGGTCAACCTGGTGAACAACGCCATTGCCTATACGCCTGCGGGTTCGCATATCGTGATCTCGATTGGCGCTGACGGCGGGTGCGTGAGGTGTTCGGTCGCCGACGACGGGCCGGGCATTGCACCCGAGGACCGCGAGCGCATCTTTGAGTCGTTCTACACCGCCAACCATGGCTTGGCCGATAGCCAACGCAGCGTGGGCCTGGGATTGTCCCTGTGCCGCTCCATTGCGCTGGCACATGGCGGTAGCATAGAGGTTGCCGCGGCGGAGCCGCACGGCTCGGTCTTTACGATTGAGCTTCCCGCCGCCGACGTTTCGTTTGATAAGGAGTAGCGCTGTGCCGAACTCTGCCGTAAAACCGCTCATCTTGGTCGTTGAGGACGATCCCGCCGTCCGCAATCTTATCGTTGCCGCGCTCGAGGCACACGGCTTGCGCCATATGGCTGTGGAGACCGCTCACGCCGCCATCGCCGCCGCCTCGTCGCAGGCGCCGAGCATCGTGCTGCTCGATCTGGGCCTGCCCGATATGGACGGCGTCAAGGTGGTGGAGTCGGTGCGTGCATGGTCGGGCATGCCGATCATCGTGGTCTCGGCGCGCAGCGAGGACGCGGACAAGATTCGCGCGCTCGATGCCGGCGCCGACGACTACCTGACCAAGCCGTTTTCGGTCGAGGAGCTGCTCGCGCGTATTCGCACGACGCTCAGGCGCCTTTCGTATACGCAAACGGGCAGTGTTGCCTCCGAGGGCTCGTTCGATACCGGCGAGCTGCATATCGACTTTGATGCCGGCATCGCCACGATGGATGGCGAGGAGCTGCATCTGACGCCGATCGAGTACAAGCTTTTGTGCCTGCTGGCGCACAATGCCGACAAGGTACTGACGCACCAGTTTATCCTGCACGAGATTTGGGGTACGGCAACTAAGAGCGACCTAGCGAGCCTGCGTGTCTTTATGGGCACGCTGCGCAAGAAGATCGAGTCCGACCCCGCGCATCCGCGCTATATTCAAACGCACGTGGGTATCGGTTACCGATTGGTCACCCAAGGCTAGATCGCCAATCACCATCCCAATATGAGTTGCGGTGGAATACGGTCTAAATTTGCCTAATTCCAGGCAAAACAGTCCGTATTCCACCGCAACTTTGTTATCTGCCCTTGGGCTTGCTGGCGTAGAACTTCTTCTTTTTGGGCTTTCCGGCGGGGGGAGGGTTTGCCGGCAAAGTTGGACTTGCCGTTGCCGGCCTGCGCGTGCGCGGGCGCCGTTGCACGAGGCTTACGGGCCTCGGGGCTGCGCAGCTCCTCAACGCGCTCGGCAATTTCCTCGGCGCTAAAGCCGATCTCGGCCATGGCGTCCTCGATGGGCAGGCGGCGCACGATATAGCAGTGGTGCACCTTCTGGTTGCGTGCGAAATCCTCGGGGATGGTCTGCGCCGTAATGTCCTCCAGCACGACGCCCGCGCGTGCGAGCTTGCGCGTCTCGGGACGGAAGCCGCGCAGGTTGCAGCTAAAGATGGCATGTCCGCCCTGTGCGAGCAGGCGAGATACGCCGGCCAAAAGCTCAACATGGTCGCGCTGGACATCCCAGGTGCGGCGGCCCATCTTGGACGAGTTCGAAAACGTGGGCGGGTCGACAAAGATAAGGTCCCAGCGGTTGCGCGTCTGGCGCTGGTCGCGAATCCAGGCGAGCACGTCGTCGCGCACAAAGTGATGCTGCGGGCCCACAAAGCCGTTCTGGCGCATGTTGCGCTCGGCCCAGTCCAGGTAGGTGTTGGAAAGGTCGACCGTCACGGTTTCCTCGACGCCGCCATCTGCCGCGTAGCAGGTGGCAGTGCCGGTGTAGGCGAACAGGTTGAGGAAGCGGCGCGCCTGTTTGGCGTGCTCGCGCACCAGGTTGCGGGTGACGCGGTGGTCCAAGAAGATGCCCACGTCCAGGTAATCGTCAAAGTTGACGGCAAAGGTGAGGCCACCCTCTTCGATGAGCGGCAGGCGACGGCGCGCGATGTTGGCGCGTTCGCCCGATCCGCCCTTGCCGGCGCCCTGCTTGCCGTACTGCGAGCCGCCACGCGAACGCATGCGGGCCTTGGCGTGCACATGCTCGGCGGGAACATCTAGGATGCGCGGCGCGATGGCCAAGATGTCGAGCATGCGGGCCTGGGCCAGCGCGGGGTCGATGGTCTTGGGCGCGGCGTATTCGGCGATGACGAGCCAGCGGCCCGGCGTCTGCGGACAACCCTCGTACAGGTCGATGGCAGCAGAGTAGTCGGGCAGGTCGGCATCGTAGACGCGGTAGCAGCTCACGCCCTCGCGCTTTGCCCACTTGCGACGCAGGCGTGCGTTCTTGCGCAGGCGGTTGGCGAACTGCTCGGACTCGGGGATGAGCACGGGCAGCGGCTTGCCGTCGCCCAGGTCGAGCATGGCGGCAGGCTCGGGCATGGGGGCGTTGGCGGCTTCGTCCACGGCGTCTGCGGTCTGCTCCTCGGCATCTGCGCCGGTCGCAGCTTCAAATGCCGCGGCGGCGTGGTCGAGCGAGGGCCAAACCTCAATAGTTGCCTCTTCGTTATTGGGCATGACAGCTATGGAGCGCGCGGGCTCGGCATGGAGCGCGCGGGCCATAAGGCCATCGCGGGTGAGCGCGGCGACCGGCGCGGCGGTAAGCTCGGGCGCGCGGCGCAGCTCGCCGACCAGCGTCATGGCGTCGTGCATGAGCGAAAGCGGGGTCTCGGTGGTGTCTGCGACCACGGCGGCGCCGGCGACAGCGCCTGCATGGTCCAACACGGTGGCGGGCTTGGCAGCGCAAAAGTCGACAAAACGCTTGTAGCCGGCACACTTGACCATGCGCTCAGCGGTCTTGCGGGCGGCGGGGTCGATGTCCACGGCCACGATGCGCACCTGGCGCTCGCGCGCTGCCGCCTCGCGCTCGCGCGCCTCGGCACGCAGCTGCTCCCACAGGGCGGCGTCGTGCAGCTGCCAGCCCTCAAAGCCCCAGTGCTCGCGGGCGGCGCCCGGAGCGCGGTCGGTTAGGATATTCACGGCCTCTAGCAGCAGGCCGCCGCCGGCGCACGAGGCGTCGACCAGCGTGGGCAGGGCTTCGTTCTCGTAATCGTCGGCCGTCAGCTCGCGCTCGCACAGTGCGGTCCAGCCGACCTGCGCCAACACCAGGGCGGCGTAGTCGGGGCGCAGCACGTGCGCGCCCTCGCCGGCGCGGGTCGCGGCGGGCGGCAGGCGCTTGAACAGCGGGTCACCCGAAAGGTCCAGGCTGATGCTCGCGCGGCGCTGACGCAGCGAAAGCAGCAGGTGAACGTCGGGATCGGCGGCGTCGACATCGGCGCGACGGCCCGTGGTCTCGGCCAGACGGTCGCACAGCGCGTCCTTGGCGCGCAGGGCCGAGAAGCGCGTGTTGCGCAGCTGCTCGGTCACGCCGCGGGCGGTAATGGCGATGGTGGCGCCGGGGCGGACGATGCTCTCCCAGGCGATGTCGTAAACGCTATCGTACAGCTCGTCGGCATCCTGCGCCTCAAAGCGTCCAAGCACCACAAACACGCGGCTGGCCAGGCGCGACCACAGACAGGCGCGGTAGCCTTCTTCGAGCTCGCCCTCAAACGTAGCGCGGCCCTTCAGGCGGCGGACATGCGAAAGCCCGAGCCACTTGAGCTCGTCGGCGAGTGCGGATTCAAAGCCCTCGGGGCAGCTTGCATAAAATTCCATGGGTGACCTCTCTGGTTGCGTCGCTCCATTATATGATGGATGCTTCGTTTGCCATCGCCCTCGAAAGGAACCCATATGATTGATGCGTGCTCCGATTCCGCTGTATTGTTTTTTGACGTGGACGGCACGCTGACGTCGTTCGACCCCGACAACATGACCGACAAGGACTTTTCGGCGGTTCGCCCTTCGCAGACGGTCGTCGAGGCGTTTCATCGTCTGCGCGACGCAGGGCACAAGGCGTTTATCTGCACGGGTCGCCCCTTGTGGCTGATTGCGGACAGCCTGCGCGCGCTCGACCCTGCGGGTGTCGTGGCCATGGCGGGCGCCACGCTCGAGGTCGAGGGGCGTGTGGTGCACGAGGATTGCTTTGACGAGGGTATTGTCGAGGAGCTTGCACGTCGCATTGTCGCGGCAGGGTTCGAGGCCTTTTTCGAGACCAACGCTGCGACCTTTGCGCTGGAGCCCGCGGGCGTTGAGCAGTCGTCTTTGATCGGCGCTGCTGCGGTGCACAGCGCCGAGGAAATGCGCATCGACGGTCGTCTGCGCGTGGGCAAGGTGTGCCTTAAAGCGCCCAGCTTGGCTCGCGTAGCCAACGACGACGGCTTTATCGATCGTAGCTTTGAGCTGAGCAATACCGGCGGTTCGAACCGCGAGCTGAGCCCCAAGGGTATCGACAAGGGCGTGGGTGTGGCGCGGGCACTGGAGTATCTGGGTCGCGAAGGAAATGCGCGCACCTTTGGCTTTGGCGATTCGGGTAACGACCTGGGCATGCTCGCTGCCGTCGAGACGGCCGTGGCCATGGGCAACGCCATGCCCGAGGTCAAGGCGCTCGCCGACTACGTGACCGACGACGTCGCGAACGACGGCACCGTCACAGCGATGCAGCATTTTGGGTTGATCTAGCGGGAACCGCCCAATTACCGTTCACCCGCGGCGGGCGGCTCAAATCGGCCCGCCCTGCAAAATCGTTTTGCCGCTGGAGGGTGTGCTCAAAAACGCTAAAGCGTTTATACCGTTCGCCGAGAAGATAAAAACTCGCAGCTCACGCCTTGATAAACGTAGGTAAAGTGTTTAGCAGTGCAACGCCCATGTGCAAGCGAAAGGAATCAGGCAGATGGCAATCAAGGTGTTCGCTGACGGTGCAAACCTCGAGGGCATGCTCGACATGTACGAGAACGGCAACGTTCAGGGTTTCACGACCAACCCGTCCCTTATGAAGAAGGGTGGCGTGACGGACTATCGCGCGTTTGCCAAGGAGGTCCTGGCCCACATCACCGATGTGTCTGTGTCGTTTGAGGTCTTTGCCGACGACGTCGAGACCATGGAGGTCGAGGCTCGCGAGATCGCCACCTGGGCCGAGAACGTCTACGTCAAGATTCCGTGCGTGACCACCAAGGGCGAGTCCACCGCCGAGCTGGTCCGCAAGCTTTCGGCCGACGGCATCAAGGTTAACGTCACCACCATCTTTACGCCTAAGCAGGTCGATGAGATGGTCGAGGCCGTTGACGCCGAGACGCCGTCCATCATCTCGCTCTTTGCCGGCCGCATCGCCGATACCGGCGTCGATCCCATTCCGTTTATGACGGAGTCGGTCAAGAAGGCCGCCGCAAAGCCCAGCTGTGAGGTCTTGTGGGCGTCCACGCGCGAGCTCATCAACATTTACCAGGCGGAAGGATGCGGTTGCCAGATCATCACGGTGCCCAACAGCATCCTGGCCAAGCGTAAGAACATCGGCCGTGACCCGTACGAGGTCTCGCTCGATACCGTGCGCGGTTTTGCCAAGGATATCGCCGCTTTGGGCTTCCATATTCTGCCGTAGGGCGAACACTGGCTGCGCCGTGGGCTGTTCGCCCCGGCCTTCCCTTTCCCTATCGCTCACGCGCTTTGCGAGGGTCGCGCTAGGGAAAGGGAAGGCCGGGGCTGCCGGCACGAGCTTGCCAGTAGGTTCTGAGCTGAATGAGACTTTGTTGGTGCCGCCTCTTTGATGGGCGGCACCTTTTTGTTGTGGTATCTGCAAGTTTTCCCATTGGGTGAGAAAACTTGCAAGTTCGACGATGGGCAGCGGTGGTTCGTCCTTTGCTGTTACTTCCCCTGCACCATGGTGAGGGAGATCTTTTTGCGGTCGCGATCAACCTTCTCGACCCAAACCTTGACCGTATCGCCGACGCGCACCACGTCGCTCGGGTGCTTGACAAAGCGGTTGGCCAGCTTGGAGATGTGCACGAGGCCGTCCTGGTGTACGCCCACGTCGACGAAGGCGCCAAAATCCACGACGTTGCGCACCGTGCCTTTGAGCTCCATGCCGGGCTCTAGGTCGTCGATGGAAAGCGCCGAGCGGCTGAAGACCACCTCGGGTGCGTCGTCGCGCGGGTCGCGACCGGGCTTCTTGAGCTCGTTGACGATGTCGATGAGCGTGAGGGTGCCGCAGTCCAGGTCGCTTGCCAGCGCCGAGATGCTGCCCAGGCGGTGCTCGATGTCGGGCACGCCGCCGCGGCTGAGCTCGCTGGCTTGAACGCCGGCGCGCTCCAGGACGGCCGTGGCCACCTCGTAGCTCTCGGGGTGGACGCTTGTCGCGTCGAGCGGGTTCTTACCGCCGCTGATGCGCAGGAAGCCCGCGGCGTTGAGATATGCCTTGGGTCCCAGCTTGGGGACCTTCTTGAGCTGGCGGCGATCGGTAAAGGCACCGTTTTCCTCGCGGTAGGCCACGATGTTTTTGGCTACGCTCGGCGTAATGCCCGATACGTATCCCAGTAGACTTGCGCTCGCGGTGTTTACGTCGACGCCCACGCGGTTGACGACGTCCTCCACCACGTGGCCCAGGGTACGTGAAAGCTCGGCCTGGTCAAGGTCGTGCTGGTACTGGCCAACGCCGATGGACTGGGGCGGAATCTTGACGAGCTCTGCCAGCGGGTCTTGCAGGCGGCGGCCCAGGCTCATGGCGCCACGTACGGTGACATCCAGGTCGGGATACTCCTGGCTTGCGAGCTCGGAGGCGGAGTACACCGATGCGCCGGCCTCGTTGACGATGGTGTATCGCAGCCCAGGAGCCTGCTCGGCGATGAACTCCGAGACGACTTCCTCGGTCTCGCGGCTAGCGGTGCCATTGCCGATGACGATGGTGTTGACGCCGTCCTTCTTGACGAGGCGAGCGAGCTCGCGCTTGGTGCCGGCGACGTCGTGGCGCGGCTTGGTGGGGTAGACCACGCCGTGGTCGAGCAGCTTGCCGGTCTCGTCCATGACGGCGACCTTGCAGCCGGTGCGGTAGCCCGGGTCGAGCGCGAGCACACGGGCGCCGCGCACGGGGCGTGCCGAGAGCAGGCCCTCGAGATTCTTGGCAAAGACGTTGATGGCCTCGGTTTGGGCGCGAACGGTGAGTTTGGCGCGGGCCTCGCGCTCCAGCGAGGGGGCCATGAGGCGCTTGTAGCCGTCGGCGATGGCGGCATCGAAGACGGGTGCGAAGACGCCCTGGCGTCGGGACCAACGGCTGCCGAGGCGTGCCGTGGCGGCGGCGCCGTCGACGTTCACGCGCACGCGGAGCTTGCCCTCGCGCTCACCGCGGTCGATAGCCAGCACGCGGTGGTTGGGAATACGGCGCAGCGGCTCGTCAAAGTTGTAGTAGGGCTCGTAGGGAGTCTTCTCCGTGGGGTCGGTGGCCTCGACGACGATATCGGCGGTGTTTTGCGTAAAGGCGCGCAGGTCGGCGACGTTCTCGGGATCCTCGGCCACCGTCTCGGCCACGATGTCGGCGGCGCCGGCAAGCGCCTTCTCGGGCGTGTCGAAGCCGGCCTCCTCGTTGACGTATGTTGCGGCGGCGTCGAGCGCGCTGCCCTTGGCCGAGGCCTGCATGATGATCATGTTGGCGAGCGGCTCCAGGCCGGCTTCGCGGGCCTTCTGTGCGCGGGTCATGCGCTTTTTGCGGTAGGGCTTGTAGAGGTCCTCGACACGCTGGAGCTGCGTGGCCTCGCGGATCTGCTGCTCGAGTTCGGGCGTGAGCTTACCCTGGGCGTCGATGAGCAGGATAACGTCCTCTTTGCGCTGCTCAAGATTGCGCAGGTATGACAGGCGCTCGTCGAGGGCGCGCAGGGCGACGTCGTCCATGCCGCCCGTGGCCTCCTTGCGGTAGCGCGAGATAAAGGGGATGGTGTTGCCCTCGTCGATGAGCTTGACGGCCGCTTCGATGTTGGCGGACTTAAGGTTGAGCTCGCGGGCGAGCTGGGCGATAAGATCCATGGGACTCCTTGCGTTTGAGGTGCGTTTGCAGCACAGAGCTACCAAGGATACCACCCGTCCTAAAAGACTGTTTTGGGGCTGCGCCATGAAAACGGCCCATCTACTACGTTTGAACCGTATAGGTCGACCATGCCTGGGTTTTCCGAAAATCGGCAAGCCGTCTACCTGCGGTTTTTATTTCGCGAAATTCGGTATGGTTGAGGGTAATCGGTTAAACGTAGTAGATAGGCGCATTTCGTGGCAAACGAATCAAGCCGAGGTACAAAATAGCCCCGCCCCAGAAAAATCGTCGGCAAGGTAGCAAAATGCCCCGCGGGCAGGAGGCTGCTCGCGGGGCAAAGAAGAGGGGCTTATTGGTGGCGGACCGAGGGGCTCGGCATGGGGCTTCTGCCGCGGTCTGCCCTAAGGCATTACAGCTCGACGAGCTGGCCGGTCTCGGCGGCCTCCTTGATGGCGTTGAGAAGCGTGAGCGTCTTGACGTTGTCGGCGGGGGTCACGACGGGCTCGACCTCGCGGCGGACGACCTTCACAAAGTGCTTGAGCTGCATCTTGTGCGGCAGCGCCGGGTCCACAGCCGGGATCTCCATCTGCAGCGGCTTGTGCCAGTTGGAGGCACCGTCGTAGGAGAACTGGTGCAGGCGGGGTAGCGAAAGGGCGCCCTTGGTACCGCCAATAAAGTAGGCATCGGCGTCGAAGGGGCGATACTGCGGATCCTCGCGAGCGGTTGCCTCCCAGTTCCAGGGGCTGGCGGTGGCGTCGGAGATGGTCATGCTTGCGAGCGCGCCATCGGCAAAACGGACGTTGACCACGGCGGAGTCCTCGGTCTCAAAACCGCGGGCGGCGCTGGACTGCATGCCCTGGACGGCAACGGGCTCGCCCAGCAGGTAGCGGAGCAGGTCGACGTCGTGCACCAGGTTGACCAGGATCGGGCCGGCACCCTTCTTGCGGCGCCACTCGACATCGAAGTACTCGTCATTCTTATAGATCATATAGTGGAAGCTCGACACGGTGAGCTTGCCCAGCTCGCCGGACTCGATGATCTCCTTGGCCTTGTTGACGAAGGGGTTGTGGCGACGGTGCTGACCCACGAGCACGGGCACGCCGGCGGTCTCGGCCTCGGCGGCGAAGGCCTGGGCATCCTCGAGGTCGTTGGAGATCGGCTTTTCGACCAGCGGCACGATGTTGCGCTTCACGGCCTCGCGGGCAACGCCCAGATGCAGGTCGTTGGGCGTGGCGATAATGACGGCCTCGGGCTTGACCTCGTCCATCATCTGGGCGGGATCGGTGTAAAACGGCACGCCGGCGGCCTCGGCCGTGGCGCGGGCGCCCTCAAAGGCGTCGGCGATGGCGACGAGCTCGGCCTCGGGCTCCTCGGTGACAAAGCGGATGTGGTTGCGGCCCATGGCGCCGGCGCCGATGACGGCAATGCGGACGGGGTTGAGCTCAGACATTTCGACTCCTTAATACTGGTGGCTGGTGGAATGCGACAAAGGGACGGTCCCTTTGTCGCATCGGTAAAACTAGGCGGACTTCTTCTTGCTGTCGGAGACCATCATGTAGACGGTGAGCACGACGGCAATGGCGGCGATCACGATGGCGCCGTAGAAGGACTGCTGGTAGGCGGCGCTGCCGGCCTCGGCGTGATACAGCACGGCGGTGATGGGCTGGCTGATCCAGGTAGAAGCGGCGTAGCCCAGGAACATGATGCCGTAGTTGACGCCGATGTTGCTGGTGCCAAAGGCGCCACCGGTGAGCGGCGGGTAGATGACGAGCAGGGCGCCAAAGCTAAAGCCGAGCAGGGCGAGCGCCACAAAGAACATGCTCTGTGTAAAGCTCATCGACATGATGACGAGCGCGACGATGGTGACGACAAGGCTGATGAGCAGCGACTTGTAGGCGCCGAGCTTGTCGATGATCTGGCCAAAGGACAGACGGCCGACCAGGTTGGCGCAGGTGTTGACGGAGACCACCACGCCACCGAGGGCGACGGCCGCGGCGCTCGTGGGGTCGGCGAAGAGCTGGACGGCGGCGATGGAGGCAACCTTGCCCACGAGCAGGGTGCCTGCAGTGGCAGCAAAGGCGAAGGTGACGATGAGGATCCAGAAGCGCGGGGTCTTGACCATCTCGCCCGGGGTGAGGTCGCCGAAGGTGCCGGCGTGTGCACCACCCTTGGGGGCCTCGAAGCCCTCGGGCAGCCAGCCGGCCTCGGGGGCCTTCAGGAACAGGGCGGAGGCGGCGATCATCACAAAGAAGATGACGCCGAGTGCCTTGAGGGCGCCAAAGATGCCCAGGCTCGGGATGAGCAGCGAGGCGAGCACCGGGGACAGCACAGCGGGGCCGGCGGTCGAAGCGGCCAGGGTGATGCCGGAGGCGAGGCCCTTCTTGTCGATGAACCACTTTTGGCCGGTGGTGAGCGCCGGGTTGTAGCCCAGGCCGTTGCCGACGGCGGCGACGAGCGAGAACCACAGGTAGAACTGCCACGGCTCGGTGACGGTGCCGGACATGAACCAGCCCACGCCGTAGCACACGGCGGCGGCGATCACGACGTTGCGCGGGCCGATCTTATCGGAGATGCGGCCGGCGAAGATGCCCGTCACGGCCATGATGGTCTGAAAGACCGGGAAAGCCCAGGTAAGGGCGCTCGACCACTCGGGGTAGACGGCGAGCAGGTTCTTGCTCACGACGGAATACAGCGCGATGGAGCTGATGAAGAACATGGTGACGCACGCGGCGGAAAGCACGACGGCGCGACCCTTGTTGGAGTTGGTGGAAGCCATTGGACTCTTTCTAATCGATGCGGGGGAGGGGCGGGCGCACCCGCGGAGCCTCCCTGGCAGGCTGGTTTACTGGTCAGTCGGCTTTGCGACGCCGGACTCGTCGGACCAAAGCTCGACACCCTTGTTCTTAAGGTAGTTGTCGGCATAGGCGCGACGGCCGCCGGGCTTGGCGGTGAGGTCGCCCATCATGTTGGAGAAACCGCCATCGACCTTGATGGCGTCGCCGGTGGTAAAGTCCGAGCGCTTGGATGCCAGGAACATGACGGCATTGGCGATATCGCTGACCTCGCCGATGCGGCGCGTGGCGATAAGACGGCTGCGGCTCTTCTCGACCTCGGGGTCGGCGTAAAAGCTCGCCGACATGGGGGTCTTGACAAAGCAGGGCTCGACGCAGTTGGAGCGCACGCCGTAGGGGCCCCACTCGGCGGCGAGCATCTTGGACATCATGTTGACGCCCGCCTTGGTGGAGCTGTACACGCCCGAGAACGTCTCGGGGGAGTGGCTGGCAACGGTCGAGATGTGCACCAGGCGACCCTGGCCGGCCTTGATCATCTCGCGACCAAAGCGCTGCGAGGTGATGAAGTAGCCGGTGAGGTTGACGTTGATGACCTCGTTCCAGTCGGAGAGCGGCAGGTCTTCCATGGCTGCGAAGCGCAGGATGCCGGCGGTGTTGACGAGGACGTCGACGCGGCCGAAGTCGGCGATGGTGGCATCGACGGCGGCCTGAACCTCGTCCTCGTCGGTGGCGTTCATCTTGTAGCCCTCGGCGTGGATTCCAAACTCGGCGGCGAGGTCAGCGGCTGCGGCCTTGACCTTTTCCTCGTCCAGGTCGAGCAGGACGACGTTGGCGCCGTTGCGGGCGAACTCGCGGCAAATCTCGACGCCCATACCGCCGAGTGCGCCGGTCACGGCGCAGACATCGCCCTCGAGCTTAAGCCAGTTGCTCATAGGAACTTCCCTTCTTGTGCCTCCCTGTGGGTCGTTCCCATTAATCGACCCACGTGGTTTTCGCAGGTTATCGTATGCTTTGCATTTGCGCAGATGAATTGCATATTTGTTAGAATGGCGTTAACCGTAGGTTTACACTGTGCGATGCAGTTTATGCTCAACTGAGCGCGTGACCTGCGAAAACAACCCCCTGTGGCACCATGTGGCCACGGGCGCGAAAACGGGAGATTGACGTGTACGATCGACGACTTGAGGCCATATCGGCCGCCGCGGAGCTGGGAAGCTTCTCGCGTGCAGCGGCAAAATTGCGCGTGTCGACTCCGGCGCTCGTCAAGCAGGTGTCGGGATTTGAGGCCGAGTTTGGTATCACGTTGTTCGAGCGCTCGCACTCGGGCGTCAAGGTGACGCCGGCCGGCGCACTGCTGGTGGACGACGCGCGCTCGATCATGCGGCAGTCCGAGGACGCGCTGCGCCGTGCCCGACGCGCGGCGGTCGATGGCGGTGCCGTGCGCCTGGGCGTATCGATGATGTGCCCAGGACGCCAGACGCTGTCGATGTGGACGGGCATCCACGATCTGGAACCGTCGTTGCGATTTGAGATCGTGCCGGTGAGCGACCTCTATGACGAGCGCGAATCCGTCATGCGCAGCTTGGGCCGCGAGGTCGATGTGGTGCAGTCGAGTTTTTCGACCCCGCGCTGGGGTGACGCCTGCCAAAAGCTCCGCATCGTTAACGTGCCGTTTTATATCGACCTGCCGCGCACGAGCCCGCTGGCGCGCAAGAATCGCATTACGGTCGCCGATTTGGAGGGTATGCGTCTGCGCGTACTGCGCCACGGCAACGACGCCATGGACAGCCTACGCATCGACCTTTTGGCCGACGGCGGCGTGGACGTGATCGATGTGGATAGCTTTGACTTTGCGCTCTTTAACGAAGCCGAGGAAAAGGGCGATGCGGTACTCACCTGTGGCGCATGGTCAGGGGTGCACCCGGCCTTTGTGGGCGTGCCGTTCCTGTGCGGGCGAGAGGTGCCGGTCTTTTTGCACTATCCGCTCGAGCCAACCCTTCAAGTCCAAAAATTCGTCAACGCCATGGCCCAACTCCTCAGTAGCTAATTTAGGACGGGGCTCTTTTAGCTGCATCGGGCATGGTCCCGGATAAGGGGTCGAATTATATCGGGGCCTGTTTATTCGGCAAGCAGCACCTGCAGGTAATCGCGCTTTCTGTGGAGGACGCGGTCGATATAGACCTTCTTGTGGAAACGGTAAAACGCGAGATAGTTGTCACAGGCCACGAACCGGTAATCGGAGCGCAGGGGATAGATTGAAGATAGTGGCGTACCCGACTCTGGGAAGCTGGATAGCAGGTCTATCCGAGCGAGGATGCCCTCTACGATTCTCTCCGCTGCTGCGGGATTGTCCTGTTCGACGGCAATGTAGTCCCAGATGTCGTCGAGATCTTGTAGAGCCAGCGGAGAGTAGACGACCTCGCAGCTATGCATGGCTTGCGGCCTTGCGGCGGAAGTGCTCGGCGACGTTGTCCGACGAGACCCATCCGCTCTCGTCACCCGAGCTGCGCCCGCGCTCAAGCTCCGACATCAGCGTGCTGATGGCGCAAAACCGGTCGTAATCTTTCATGTCGAGCACCGCGTAGCAACCGTGCCCGTTTTTGGTCAGGAACACCGGGGAGCCCTCGTGGACATCGGAGAGCACCTCGTTGTAATTGCGTAAATCGGAAACAGGCTTAATGGCAGGCATATAAGGCTCCAATCGATGTACGGGAACTTACGATAAATTATACGAATAATATGCAGCGCCCGCCAGCCAAAACATCCCCACACAAAACGAGGCCCTGGCCAGTTGGCCAGGGCCTCACAAACTTTTATTCCATTCAAATGACGGGCTGATTGCGCGCAGGAGGGTTCCCCGGGGCGGCGGGGTATTTCCTCCGCGCGCAGTTTCGCAGCGCAGCGAGAATGTTTGAGCACGGAGGAATTACCCCGCCGCCCCCGGGGCACCCTCCGTCAGTAGCCGGTCCTACTCGAGCTCAAACGCACCCGTATACAGCTGGTAGTAATACCCGTGCTTGGCAATCAGCTCGTCATGGCTGCCGCGCTCGATAATCTGCCCGTGATCCAGCACGCAGATCAGGTCAGAGTTGCGCACGGTGGAGAGACGGTGCGCGATCACAAACGTGGTCCTGCCCTCCATCAGCGCATCCATGCCACGCTGCACCAATGCCTCGGTGCGGGTGTCGATACTCGACGTGGCCTCATCCAGAATCATCGCGGGCGGGTCGGCCACCGCGGCGCGCGCAATGCTGATCAGCTGGCGCTGGCCCTGCGAGAGTCCGCTGCCATCGCCCTCAAGCACGGTGTCGTAGCCCGCCGGCAGCATGCGGATAAACCCGTCGGCGTTTGCAAGCCGCGCTGCCTCGATGCACTGCTCGTCCGTGGCGCCGGGGCAGCCGTAGCGAATGTTGTCCATGACGGTACCGGTGAACAGGTTCACGTCCTGCAACACCACACCGAGCGAACGGCGCAGGTCGGCCTTGCGGATCTTGTTGACGTTGATGCCGTCGTAGCGGATCTTGCCGTCGTCAATGTCGTAGAAGCGGTTGATAAGATTGGTGATCGTGGTCTTGCCGGCGCCCGTCGCACCAACGAGCGCGATCTTCTGCCCGGGCTCGGCTTCGAGCTCGATATCGTGCAGCACGAGCTTTTGGGGCACATAGCCAAAGCTCACATGATCGAGCATAATATGCCCCTTGAGCGGCACGAGCCCGCAGCCGCCATCGTGATGTGGGTTCTTCCAGGCCCAGCGCTCGGTTCGCTCGCTCGTTTCGACAAGCGCGCCGTCCGCGTCCTCGCGCACGTTGACCAGCGTCACGTAACCGTCGTCGGACTCGGGCTTCTCGTCCATGAGCGTAAAGATGCGCCCGGCGCCCGCAAGCGCGATGATGATCGAGTTGAGCTGGTTGGACACTTGCGCCACGGGGTTCATAAAGTTGCGCGTGAGCGTCAAAAACGATGCGATGGCGCCGAGCGTGAACGTGTCGAAACCGGTAAGTCCCAGGTTGGGTGTCCCCGCGATGGCCATGTAGCCGCCGAGCACAGCCACCACCACATAGATCAGGTAGCCAAGTGCGTTCATCATGGGCATGATCGAATTGCCCACGCCCTGCGCGTTCGTCGCAGCCTTTGCCCAGGCACGGTTGAGCTTGCCCATTCCGGTGCGTGCGGCGTCCTCGTGACAAAAGACCTTGATGACCTTCTGCCCGCCGACCATCTCCTCGATGTAGCCGTTGAGCGCGCCGAGCGTATCTTCCTGCTCGATAGAAAACGCCCCGATGACCCCCGTGATGCGGCCCACGAACACGAGCACCGCCGCCATGAGCACGCAGACCACCACGGTGAGCCCCACGCTCGTCCAAAGCATGCACACAAAGACCGCGACCAGCGTGAATACCGAGCTTACGAGCTGCGAGAGCGACTGCGCGATCATCTGGCGCAGGGTGTCGGTGTCGTTGGTGTAGAGGCTCATGATGTCGCCGTGCGCGTGTGTGTCGAAGTAACGCAAGGGGAGCGTCTGCATGTGCGAGAACATATCGTCGCGGATGCGTTTGAGCGTGCCCTGCGCCACGGTGACCATCGCGCGGTTGTAGACGAGCGTGGCCGCAACGCCCACCACATAGACGGCGCCGATGGTGATGAGCGCGTGCGCAAGGCCCGTCCATACGGGAGCGTCGGTCGCCAAAAGCGGGACGATGTAGTCGTCGATGAGTGCCTGCAAAAACATCGACGACGCGGCGCTCGCGATGGCAGAGAGCAGAATGCACACGACGACGAGTACAAGTTGTCCTCGGTAACAGGACATATACGAGAGCAGTCGCTTGACGGTTGCCATGTCGAGTTGCATCGCGGGCATGTCGGCGCCCGGTGCCGCTCCGTTTGCGGGGCGTTTATTCTGCTTACTCATCCTCTGCCGTTCCCTTCTGCTGCGACTCAAAGACCTCGCGATAGATATCGCTTGTGTGCAAAAGCTCTTCATGCGTGCCCACCGCGCTCACGCGGCCGTCGTCCATCACGACGATCTTGTCAGCGTGCATGACCGAGCTCACACGCTGCGCGATTACGATCTTGGTCGTGGCGGGCAGGTACTCGGCAAGGCCGCGTTGGATCTTGGCGTCGGTCTTGGTGTCGACGGCGCTCGTTGAGTCATCGAGCACGAGCACGCGCGGCTTGGCCACGAGCGCGCGGGCGATGCACAGGCGCTGCTTCTGCCCGCCCGAGACGTTGGTGCCGCCCTGCTCGATCATGGTCTGGTAACCGTCCGGCAGCTGGTCGATAAACTCGTCCGCGCAGGCGAGCTCGCAGGCGCGCACCAGCTCTGCATCGTTGGCCTCGGCGTCACCCCAGCGCAGGTTCTCGGCGATGGTGCCGCTAAAGAGCTCGTTTTTCTGCAGTACCATGGCCACCTGGCCGCGCAGCGCATCGAGGTCGTAGTCGCGCACATCGATGCCGCCCACGCGCACGGTGCCCGCGGTGACGTCATAGAGACGGGCGATGAGGTTCACAAGGCTCGACTTGGACGAACCCGTGCCGCCGATGATGCCCACGACCTCGCCGCTCTTGATGGTGAGGTTTACGTCCTCGAGTACGTTTTTCTCGGCCTTGCTCGCGTAGGCAAAGCTCACGTGGTCAAACTCCACGGAACCGTCCGCAACCTGCGTGACGGCGCGACCGGGCTCGGGGCTCGCGATGTCGCTCTGTTCGTTGAGTAGCTCGGCGATGCGCTTGGCCGAGCTCTGGGCAATCACGATAAGCGTAAAGACCATGGAGAGCATCATGAGCGCCATAAGGATTTGCGTGGCGTAGGTAAAGAGTGCGGTGAGCTGTCCTGTGGTGAGGCCGAGCGCGGCGTTGTTGCCCGAGGCCACGATGGCCTTAGCGCCGAGCCACGAGATGAGTATCATGCATGCGTACATGCAGGCCTGCATGAGCGGCGTATTGAGTGCGATGAGGCGCTCGCCGCGGGCGAAGTCCTCGTAGATGCATTGGCTGATACGGCCGAACTTGCCAATCTCGTGCTCCTCGCGGTT
Source organism: Coriobacteriaceae bacterium (assembly GCA_025757745.1). Lineage (NCBI taxonomy): Bacteria > Bacillati > Actinomycetota > Coriobacteriia > Coriobacteriales > Coriobacteriaceae > Coriobacteriaceae bacterium. Next base: position 2,242,190 of record CP107217.1, on the reverse strand, counting down.
GAACGACTTGACCACGCGGATGCCTGCGACATTTTCCTGCACCACGTTGTTGAGCGTGTCGTAGGTAGCGAAAACGCGGTTGAAGATGCTGCTTACGCGCCACATGATGAGTCCGAGCGCGATGGCAAGGATGGGGATCACGGCCAGGAACACAAACGAAATCTGCCGGTTGATGGTAAACGACACGATCCAGCAGAACGCGAGCATCACGGGTCCGCGCACGCCCATGCGGATGATCATCATGTAGGCGTTTTGCACGTTGGTGACATCGGTGGTGAGGCGTGTGACGATCGAGCCGGTAGAGAACTTGTCGATGTTGCCGAAAGAGAAAGTCTGCACGTTGTCGTACATATCGTCGCGCAGGTTGGCGGCGAAACCCACTGAGGCGCGTGCGCCCATCCAAGCGCCGCCGGCGCCCACTCCAAATTCGAGAATGGCTAGGACGAGCAGCGCGATGCCAAGCCGCCAGACCTCGCCCATGTTGCCGGCTTGGATGCCGCGGTCGATGAGGTCGCTCATGACGAGCGGGATGGCGATCTCGAGTATCACCTCCAGGATGGAAAGTAGGATGGCGGTGACGGAGCTCTTGCGATATTGCCGCAGGCTCCGTGCAAGCGTTCGTATCATGTATGTTCCTTTCTGTACGAATCGGGCAGAAATACGTAGCAAGCTACGGAATAGGGTGTAAAGAAGCCCGTTGCAGGCGGATCGAATCCGGTGGGCGACGGGTGCTGATGAAGCTGTTGTTTATTGTTTGCAGACGTTGGCGTAGACCCGCCTGAGCATGCGGATGAGCTCCGTCTGCTCGCGCTCATCAAGGCCGGCGAGCAGTTCTCGATCGCGTTCGCGCATTGTGGCACGCATGCGGTCGCCAGCATCGTGTGCCTTGTCCGTAAGCTCAACGACCTTATTGCGTCGGTCATCCTCGGCTACCCAGGTGCACACAAAGCCGTTTTTCTCGAGCCGGCTCACGAGACCCGAGACCGTTGGGTGGGAAACCTTGAGGTTAGTTTCGATCTCTTTTTGGAGCGCTCGGCCCGCATGCTCAATGAGGTAGACGATCACCTGGCTTTGCGCAAAAGTGAGTCCTTGCTCCTTGAGGTCCGCGTCGGCAGACGCCTGCATGCGCTCGTTGATCACCTTAAACAGGGGTCCAACAGCATCTTCGGGAACCATTCCAGCCACCATCCTTTCTGTAGCATGCTACGTTTATATCACAACCCGAAGCATGCGACAAATTTACACAAAACGAGCCCCTGGCCAACCGGCCAGGGGCTCACAAACTTTTATTTCCTTCTAAATGACGGGCTGATTGCGCGCAGGAGGGTTCCCCGGGGCGGCGGGGTATTTCCTCCGCGCGCAGTTTCGCAGCGCAGCGAGAATGTTTGAGCACGGAGGAATTACCCCGCCGCCCCGGGGAACCCTCCGTCAGTAACCGGTCCTACTCGAGCTCAAACGCGCCGGTATAGAGCTGGTAGTAATATCCGCGCTTGGCAATCAGTTCATCGTGGTTGCCGCGCTCGATGATGCGGCCGTGATCCAGACAGATGATCGCGTCGGAGTTGCGCACGGTGGAGAGACGGTGCGCGATGACAAACGTGGTGCGGCCCTCCATGAGCTTATCCATGCCCGCCTGCACGATGGCCTCGGTGCGGGTGTCGATGCTCGACGTGGCCTCGTCCAGAATCATTGCCGGCGGATCGGCGACGGCGGCGCGCGCGATCGAAATCAGCTGGCGCTGGCCTTGCGACAGCTGGGCACCGTTGCCGGTAAGCATGGTGTCGTAGCCGTCGGGCAGGCGGGTGATAAAGTCGTCCGCGCCCGCGAGCTTGGCCGCCGCGATGCACTCCTCGTCGGTCGCATCCAGGTTGCCGTAGCGGATGTTATCCATCACGGTGCCGGTGAACAGGTTCACGTCCTGTAGCACGACGCCCAGCGAGCGGCGCAGATCGGCCTTGCGAATCTTGTTGACGTTGATGCCGTCGTAGCGGATCTTGCCATCGGCGATGTCATAGAAGCGGTTGATGAGGTTGGTGATGGTCGTCTTACCGGCACCGGTGGCGCCGACAAACGCGACCTTCTGACCCGGCTTGGCAAACACGGACACGCCGTGCAGCACCTCGTGGTCGGGCGTGTAACCAAAGTCGACGTTATCCATGACTAGGTCGCCGCGCAGCGGCACGTACTCGATCTCGCCGGTTGCGCGGTGCGGATGTTTCCACGCCCACATGCCGGTGTGGTGGTCAGCCTCCTCGAGCTGCCAGGTGTCGGGGTTGACCTGCGCGTTGACGAGCGTCACGTAGCCTTCGTCGGCTTCGGACTCCTCGTCGATGAGCTCAAAGATGCGGTCGGCGCCGGCGAGGCCCATGACCACGGCGTTGATCTGCTGCGAGATCTGGCCGATCTGTCCGCAGAACTGCTTGGTCATGTTGAGGAACGGCACCACGACGGCGATGGACAGCGCCATGCCCGAGATGCTCAGGTTGGGCACGCCCAGCGCCAGGAAAATGCCGCCTGCCAGTGCGACCAGCACGTAGAGCAGGTTGCCCAGGTTCATAAGGATGGGCATGAGGATGTTGGCGTACATGTTGGCCTTCTGGGAGACCTCGAAGAGCTTTTCGTTGCGCTCGTCAAAATCGGCCTCGGCGGCAGACTCGTGGCAGAACGCCTTGACGACCTTCTGTCCGTTCATGACCTCCTCGATATGGCCCTCGACCACGCCGAGTTCGGTCTGCTGCGCAATGAAGAAACGCGCGGAGTTGGAGCCGAGCAGCTTGGTCATAAAGGTCATAAAGGCGACGCCGGCGATGATGACCAGGCACATCCACACGCTGTAGTACAGCATGATAAAGAACACCGTGACGATGATGATGATCGTCATGAGCAGGTTGGGCAGCGACTGACTGATCATCTGGCGCAGCGTATCGATGTCGTTGGTGTAGTGGCTCATGATATCGCCGCGCTGGTGCGTGTCGAAGTAGCGGATCGGCAGGTCCTGCATGCGGTTGAACATCATCTCGCGCAGCTTCTCGAGCGAGCCCTGCGTGACGATAGCCATGGCGCGGTTCCAGAAGAGCGAGGACAGGACACCGACGCCGTAGATGCAGGCGAGGATGGTCACGAGCTGCAGAATCTTGGGCTGCGCGGCTTCCCAATCGCCCGACTGCCACGATTCGCTAATAATTTGCAGGGCGCTCTGCAGGAAGGTCGCGCCGATGGAGTTGATGATGGCGCAGAGCACCACGCCGGCGACGACGAGGGGCAAAAGTACAGGATAGAAGCCAAAGAGCGTCTTGATGAGGCGCGACATGGTGCCGCCCTTGCGGTTAAGCGCGCGTTCGGCGGTCGTTGCCTTACTCATGTGCCTCGCCTCCTTCCTGGGTCTGAACTTGCGTTGCGGATGCCTCGGTGTCGGCCTCGACGGCCCCTTCGCCCTCGGCAGACATCTTGTTTTGCGAGGTAAAGGTCTCGCGGTAGATCTCGCTCGTCTTAAGCAGCTCGTCATGGTTGCCGATCTGCGCGATTCGGCCGCCTTCCATGACGATGATGCGGTCTGCGTCCTGCACGGAGCTGATGCGCTGGGCGATGATGATCTTGGTCGTGTTGGGCAGATAGCTTGCCAGACCTGCGCGAATCTTGGCGTCGGTCTTGGTGTCGACGGCGCTGGTGGAGTCGTCCAGGATCAAGATCTTGGGGCGACGCAGCAGGGCACGCGCAATGCACAGGCGCTGCTTCTGACCGCCGGAAACATTGGAGCCGCCCTGTTCGATCCAGGTGTCATAGCCCTTGGGGAAGCCGTCGACAAACTCGTCGGCGCAGGCCAGATGCGCTGCCTCGCGGACTTCCTCGTCGGTGGCGTTCGGGTCGCCCCAACGCAGGTTCTCGGCGATGGTGCCGCTAAACAGCACGTTTTTCTGCAGCACCATGGCGACCTGGTGACGCAGCGCGTCCAGGTCGTAGTCGCGCACGTCCACGCCGCCCACGCGCACAGCGCCTTCGGTGGTGTCGTACAGGCGGGCGATGAGGTTAACGAGCGTGGACTTGGCCGAGCCGGTGCCGCCGATGATGCCGATGGTCTCGCCGCTCGTAATGTGCAGGTCGATATCGTCGAGCGCCTGGCGCTTCGCATGCTTGGAATACTTAAAGCTCACGTGGTCAAAGTCGATGGAACCGTCGGCAACCTCGAGCACGGGCTCAGCGGGATCGGCGATCGTGGGCTCGGCGGCCAGCACCTCGGCAATGCGGTGTGCCGATTCGTCGGCCATGGTCACCATGACAAAGATCATCGACAGCTGCATCAGGCTCATGAGAATCTGGAAACCATAGGTAAAGGTCGAGGAGAGCTGACCCACGTCGAACAGCGCGCCCTGGCTCGTGATGATGAGCTTGGAGCCCAGGTAGATGATGACGACAAACGCGCCGTTGACGCAGATGTTCATCATGGGGTTGTTAAAGGCGAGCAGCTTCTCGGCGCGGGTGAAGTCCATCTGGACGTCGCGTGCGGCGGTCGCGAATTTCTCCTTCTCAAAGTCTTCGCGCACGTAGCTCTTAACCACGCGCATGCCGGTGACGTTTTCCTCGACGGACTCGTTAAGGGCATCGTACTTGTGGAACACGCGCGAGAAGATGGGGCGCACCTTAAAGATGATAAAGAACAGCCCAAAGCCCAGCAGCGGAATGATGACCAGGTAGACCATGGCAACGCTGCCGCCCATGATAAACGCCATGGTAAAGGCGAAGATCAATACCAGCGGCGCGCGCACGGCGATACGGATGATCATCATAAAGGCCTGCTGCACGTTGTTGATATCGGTGGTCAGGCGCGTGACGAGCGAGGAGCTCGAGAACTCATCGATGTTGGCAAAGCTGAACGTCTGGATCTTGTAGAACAGGTCGTGACGCAGGTTCTTGGCGAAGCCGCAGCTCGCATGGCTGCAGGTGACGCCGGCGGCGGCACCAAAAGCAAGCGACGTCAGCGCGATGAGCACCAAAAAGCCCGCGGTGGGAAGCATCTCGGCTACGGTGGCGCCGTCTTTGATGGCGTCGATCAGGTTGGCGGTGATAAATGGAATCAGCATCTCGCAGAGCACCTCGCCAAGCACGAGCAATGGCGTGGCAACAGCGACTTTCATATAGTCGCGGATGCTGCCCATGAGGGTTTTAATCATCCAGTTCCTCCCAGGTTACACGGATTTTCTCGAGCATTTCGGCGAGCTGCTCGCGCTCGTCGTGAGTGAGGGCACTAAAGGCCCGTTCTCTAAAGCGGATGCGGGCCGCCTGGTCGATGCGGGCGTTTTCCCGGCCGGTTTCGGTCAGGCGAATGGTGAGCTGCCGTCGATCCTTGGGGTTACGGCTGCGCTCGATGAGACCGTTGACCTCGAGCTTGGACAGGATCTCGGAAAGCGACCCCGGCTTGAGGTCAAAGTGCATGCCGAGTTCCTGCTGCGACATCTCGCCGCCGGGCTGCTTGGCCAGCAGGCAGATGATGGGCGCCTTGCCGGACACGCCTCCGCCATGAAAATGCATGTAATGGCCGCAAAAACCCAGGCCGCTCAGGATGCGCTTGGCGAGTTTGTCTTCGGCACTGACCGCTTCGGGTACATCCGCCGGCTGTGACGGGTCGCCGCCGGGCTCGTGCGAACAAAGGTTAAGAGGTTCATCGCACATGAATTAGTGTTGCTCCTTTCTTTAGTTAGGTAGTGGAATTGTTTTGTGCCTAACCAATCTAGGAGCATGAGAAATGAATGTCAAGGTACCAAACTAGTGGTTGCGCGGTTTTGCCAAACCGCGCAACGGCTCGACGCTGCAAACCCGCCAGAGCGGCAATCTGCCTTTCAACTTCGGCGGCATGACCAGAAGGTCAATGCCGCCTTGCTTCAAGGCACCTTGCTCGCTCTGACGGGTTTTCGCTGACTTCGCCAAAACATCGGCGTTGCCCTTGTTGGGATAGTCGTTGGGGACGCTCTTGTTGAGTGATCCGTGGGGGACGGAGGAAAACGAATCATTTTGGGCTGCGGTGACACCCTTTCGAAGTTGCTTTGTCCAAAACTATGCCGGATTACTACGATGAATTCGAAATATCAGACCTCGGCATTGTTTTTCGTAAAATCACAAGCTGTCTACCTGCGGTTTTGCCGGAGTGCAATTCGTTGTGGTTGGAGGCTAACGGTTTATCGTAGTAATCCGGCATAGTTTTGGAATGGTAGTAAATAGATGGCAGCTACTGTGCCGCTACCGCCGCGATTTTGCCTCCCATTTCCGTAACCTTTCCGCAACAATGTGCCCTCCTCGGCGCCTGCGCCCGCTTGCAACGCCCCCTGCGCTACACTTAGTCGCACTATGGCGCCGTCGCGTCGCACCCGACCCAAGGGGGACACTCATGAAGAACACTCAGCTGCTGCTGATCAACGATATGTGCGGCTACGGTAAGGTCGCGCTTTCTGCCATGCTGCCGGTGCTGTCGCACATGGGTTACCGTATCCACAACCTGCCGACGGCCCTCGTTTCCGATACGCTCAACTACCCCAAGTTTTACATCCACGACACCACGGAGTACGTGCGTCAGAGTCTTGCCATCTGGGAGGAGCTCGGCTTTGAATTCGACGCCATCTCGACCGGCTTTATCGTGACCGAGGAAGAGGCGCGCATCATCTCGGACTTTTGCCACCGCCGTTCGCAAAAAGGCACCAAGGTGTTCGTCGACCCCATCATGGCCGACAACGGCAGGCTCTACGCCGGCGTGCCCGAATCGACCATCGGCCTTATGCGCAGCCTGGTCGAGTGCGCCGACTACGCGGTGCCCAACTATACCGAGGCGTGTCTGCTCACCGATACGCCTATGGCCGAGCAGATTACGGCCGATGAGGCTCGTGCGCTCGTGGACGCCATGCTCGCGCTGGGCGCCAAGTCGGTGGTCATTACGAGCGCGAAGGTCGACGGGGCGAGTGCCGTCATCGGCTACGACCATGTGGCGGGAGAGTACTTCACGATTCCCTTTGACCTGATTCCGGTCTATTTCCCGGGCACGGGTGACACGTTCTCGGCGGTGCTCGTCGGCCGCGTTATGACAGGCTGGAGTCTGCAGCGCGCGACGTCCGATGCCATGCGTGTGGTGGCTGAGCTTATCGAGCGCAATGCCGACCAAGAGGACAAGTCGGCTGGCCTTCCCATCGAGGCCTGCCTGGATGTGATTGACCATGAGTAATGCTGGCGAGGACGGCGTCAAGCCTGCGGGCGAGAACAGGCCGCTCGGCGCGCCGCGTGGCAAGCGTCCGCGTATCCGCGTGAGCTGCGTGGACCAGCTGGGCACATGCCGCTGCCATCACGGGCACAAGCCGGGTGACGTCTTCGACTTCGACCGCGACCGCGGCAAGATGTGTTCCATGGCATGTCACGTGGGCTTTCCCTATATCGATATCCTGCGCTATGGCGGAACCGTGCCTGGCAACGAGCCCGGCACGGCAAAGTTCTGCTGTCCCGAGGTCGACACGTTGAACGTCTGGCTTGCCGAGATCGTCGACGAGTAACCGAGCGAGGATTTTCTCCCGTCGAAATATCGAGCGTGGATTATCTCCCGTTTTGGGCGCAATTTCGCACTCAAAGTGGGAGATAGTCCTCGCTCGATTTGTATGCGAGAATTCCGACCTCACTTATGCCCATGCTTAGGCGCACGCGTCGTTGTTCTGTGCGCGAGTAAGCTCAAATTTCTGCATTTCATCCAATTTCGGTACTAAAAATCTCTGCATTTCATCGATAATAGTCGATATAAATATCTGCATTTCATTTATCGAGGCGATGGGAGAGCTTATGTTGCGCAGGAAAATCGCTGATGAGCTTGATTGTTGGCAGAGATCCATTGAACGAAAGGCGTTGTTCGTCACGGGTTCTCGCCAAATCGGTAAGAGCTACTCGATTCGCGAGTTCGGTAAGTCAAACTACGCAACCTATATCGAGCTCAATCTCGCGGAAAATCGCCAGGCAAAAGATGCTCTTCTCGAGGCACGGGATGCCGACGATTTCATCAGCAGGGTGACGCTTCTCTCGGGAAAGCCGATAGCACCGGGCAAAACGCTCGTGTTTATCGATGAGGTCCAAGAGGCCCCCGACATCATGACGATGGCAAAGTTCCTTGTTGAGGACGGGAGGTGCCGCTGGGCGTTTTCGGGGTCAATGCTCGGGACCCAGTTCAAGGGCGTTAGGTCCTATCCCGTGGGATATGTTCACGAGCTTAGGATGTTCCCGCTCGATTTTGAGGAGTTTTGCTGGGCGATCGGGGTGAGCGAGGGAGCTCGCCAAACGATACGCGACGCGTGTATCAGCGAGAAGCCCATTCCTGATTACATTCATGACGCGATGATGGCAAACTTCAGGACCTATACCGTTGTCGGCGGAATGCCGGAGGTCGTGCAGCGCTTTCTTGACACGCGGGGCGACCTTGCCTCTGTTCGTCAGCTACAGTCAGAGCTCAACGAACAGTACCGGCGGGATATCTCCAAGTATGCAAGCGGGCGAGCCCTTCAGGTGCAGAGCATTTACGATCAGCTCCCTATTATGCTCGAGGGCGAAAACAAGCGCTTCGTGCTCAATTCCATTGACCCCAAGGCTCACTACGAGAAGTATCAGCGAGATTTTGTATGGCTTGTCGATGCCGGCGTTGCTCTCAAAGCCGATATCGTAACCGAGCCAAAATCGCCCTTGCTCAAGACGGCACGGCCATCGCAGTTCAAGCTATATCAATCGGATACGGGCATGTTGATGGCGCGCTACCCCGTCGGAGTCGCCCAAGCGGCGTATCTTGATAGCAAGGAGCCCAAGCTGGGCGGCATTTACGAAAACGTGGTGGCCCAGCAGCTGGCTGCCCAAAATCGCCAGCTTTACTACTATCAGACAAAAAAGCGCGGTGAAGTGGACTTTGTGGTCGATGGACCGGATGGGACGGCTGTTCCGATCGAGGTTAAATCGGGCTCCTATTACCACGCGCACGCTGCGCTCGGTCATGTGCTTGATACGGCTGAATATGGCGTAAGGCTCGGGATTGTTTTCTCGAGAGGCAACGTTGAGCGCAACGGAGCGGTTCTCTATTTGCCGCTATATGCGACCTGGGCCCTTTCGGATGTTTTGGGCGACTCCTGCGCCGAGGGGATAAAGCTGGAGGTCAAGCCGGTCTAGGGCTAGTCCCCGATGCGACAAAGGCGTGGCCCGCGACCTCGATTGCCTACAGCTGCTCGAGCATAGCGGTGCAGCCGTCGAGTACGTCGCGGTAGGTGGCATCGAAATTGCCGGTGTACCAGGGGTCGGCCACGTCGCCGGGGCGCTCGGTCCAATCGAGCATGCGCGTAATCTTGCCGTCGGGGTCGTCGCCAAAGATGCGACGCAGGCCACGCGCGTTCTCGTCGTCCATATAGACAATGTGGTCCCAGTCGCCATACTCCGCGCGACGCACCTGACGTGCACGATGTGCGACGACGGGAATCCCGACCTCGCGCAGCTTGGCAACGGTACCGTGGTGTGGCGGGTTGCCGATCTCCTCGGTCGAGGTCGCAGCGGAGTCAATGACAAACTCGCCCGCGCGCCCGGCGCGCCGCACCAGCTCGGTAAACACCGACTCAGCCATCGTCGAGCGACAGATGTTGCCATGGCAGATAAACAGTATGCGTTGCATGAGCGGTTTCCTTTCTAGGCGGTCGTGCAGGGCTTACAGACTGCTCTTGAGGCAGTTTGCTCCAATAAAGCCCGCTGCGTACAAGGGGAGGTGGCGTAGCTCGCGCCCGTCATCGGTTTCGCTGCGGAAAAAATTGTTCTCGGACAAAATGTAGGCATATGGCGATCGGGCTTTGTCCATGAACGACCCGAGGGTTCTCGCGCGCACGTTGCGTGCGGACTTTACCTCGACGGGCACGATTTCCATACGGTCGGTCTGAAGTAGAAAATCGAGCTCGCCGGTCGTCTTCCAAGACGACGGCGGCACCCAGTAATACGTCTGCAAGCTGTTACCCGAAAATGCTTGCATGACCGAGTTTTCCGCCAGGGCGCCTCGGAAGTCGGAAGATAGCGCTATGGCGGAATCTTCTTTGAGGTCGAGCCAGAGCCTCGGGTTGATGCCGAGTTTGTAGAACATGAGGCCGGTATCGAGAAGATAGACCTTAAAGAAACTTCCATCTTCGTCGTCGAAGGGAACGAGGGGAGGCTCGATGCCTTCGGTCAGGTTGTTGACCGATATGATACCGGCGCCTTCGAGCCAGTCGAGCGGCTCGATAAGCTTGGCGCGACGGCCTCCGCGTTCGACCTCGGAGTACTTGAATTTTTTTGTGGACGATCTCAGCAGCTGGGACGGAATGGAGCGCCAGACCTTGCGTGCCGCCACGCCGCTGATCCCGTTTTCGGGGTCGGTCATATCGGCGGTATAGGTCTCGTTGATTTCGCGCTGCTCGACGCGCGCATCCTCGATGGATAACGTCTTGCGATATGCGTTGACGGCGGCGGGCATGCCGCCCACGATCTGGTATCGATGAAACAGGCTGAGCGCGGCTTGGTGCGCGGCGTAGGTCTCGAGCGTGCCGGCGTGGGTACGAATGGCATCGGCCATCTGCTCCTCATCGAGCGCCCAGAGAAACTCCTCGAACGACATAGGATGCATGGTCTCTTGACGAACGCCGCTGGGAAAAGGCAGCTTACGTTTGCGCGTGGCGACGCCGAGCTGACTGCCGGTCGCGCATATGCGCCAGCCCGAACCCGAAAAAAAGCGAAGCGAGTTGAGCGCCCGTTCGCAGAGCTGCACCTCGTCAAACAGGATGAAGGTGGTTTCTTTGCGAATGGGGGCGCGTTTATAGTCTGAAATCCGCGCCACGATGGTGTCAACGTCGTCGGTGGGACAATCGAACAGCGGAGCGATCAGCTCAAGATCGGTCTGAAAGTCGAGTTTGACAAACGCATCGCCGGCGATTCGCCTGCCGATTTCCTCGGCAGCGTACGTTTTGCCTACGCGTCGCGCACCACGGATGAGGAGGGGGCGTGAGGCGTCCTTTGTCGCCCATGATTCGATAACGGACTCGATTGATCTGCGCATGGGGCCACCTTTCCAATTTCGTGTACTTCAGATACATAGTTTAGTACGATTTCATGTACTTGAAATACACGAAATAATAGAAAAGCGTGTATCTCAAATACACGAAATTGCACTGCTGAAGCTTCCAGGCGGATAAACATACTCATATTGGGCGGTTTTCACCGGTTACTCGCCACCTTGGGCTATGTTTGCCCCTATGCCCGTATTGAGGGCCGTGCTGATTGACGACGGCGCTCCCAGCGAGCCAGCTTAATCGTCACCAGCGTGAGGGCCCAGGCCACAAGCGAGAACGCGGCGCCCACTGCGCCCACGTACGCAATGCCAACGCTGCTTACCACGGCGCCGCCCACTGCGGTGCCAAACGAGATGCCGACGTTAAACGCCATGGGCTCAACCGAACTTGCGAGTACCATCGACTTGGGATGGCGGCTGCGTGCCACGTCCATAAAGTGCGTGATGCATGAGACCGAGAACAGGTACATGAGCATCGCCAGGCTAAAGACAAAGACCAGCGCGAGCGGCATGGCGGCGCCCACGGCAAACAGCCCGAGCAGTGCCGCCGCCTGCAGCACAAACGTAACCAGCAGCGCCTTCATGCCAAAACGCGCATCGATCCATCCGCCCAGGATGTTCGAGATCAGGCAGAACACGCCATAGGCCATAAGTGTGGTGCTCGCCTGAACGGTATCCATGCCCAGCACCTGCTCCAGATAAGGCGTCACGTAGCCGTAGAATACGTAGACCGAGCCCACGCCAAACAAGAAGATGAGCATGCCGGTGATGATACTCGGCTCGCGTAGTAGCCCCGCCTGCTCGCGGAAGGTGGCGGGCTCATCGGTCTGCCCGGCGCGAGGCATAAACGCCACGAGCGCGCTACAGATCAAAACGGCAAAGGTCAGCGTGCCGTACATGGCCACGTGCCAATCGAGTGTGTCGGCCACAAACTTGCCAATCGAGGTCACAAAGACCATCGCCACGGAAAACGCGCCGTACACGACCGAGATGGCAAGTGAGGTTTGCTGCGGGGATAGCAGCTCAGGGATGTACGTCACGCCCACGGCGAGCAGCGCACCCGAGACAGAGCCCAGGACAATGCGTGAGATAAACAGCACCTGGAAGTTGGGAGCCAACGCCATGACCAGGTTGCCGAGCACAAAGACGACGCTATAGCACACGAGCAGCTGGTAGCGGCGGAATCGCCCCGTGCTGAGCGCGAGCACCGGCGTCGCGATAGCGTAGACGAGCGCAAACACGCTGATGAGCTGGCCCGCAGTGGCAAGTGATATGCCGAGTTCCGTTGCCAAGTCGCTTTCGATGCCGATGACCACGAACTCGGAGCAGCCGAGCGAGAATCCCAACAGCACGAGCAGCGCCAGGCAGAGCTTGGTGCGCGCGGGGGAGAGCGCGGCGGCGGTTGGCTTACTTTTAGGCGTGGTTGCGGCGGTCAAGGTTGTCACTCCAATGTCGCATGAATAAGCGGGATTCAATCCCTGCAACTCTAACAGAATGTGACAAAGGGGCAGTCCCTTTGTCACATGGAGGGCTTGCCTGTATAGTCGCAATACAGGCGAAGATGGTCTCAGGTACATCGCGGGCGGCAGGAGATCCCATGGGTATGCACACGACAAAGGTTGCAGTGGGCGAGGGCAAGTTTGCGCTCGAGGCCCAGCTGACGGTGACGCCGCGAGGCATGGCGGTGTACGCCTGCTCGCCGGAGTTTGCGCACCTGGGCGCCACGGCGCAGGCCATTCCGCGCCCCGAGCCCGGCCGTACGGCAACGGTGAGCATCCTGGCCGTTCCGTGCCATCGAGACGAGATCCCGGCGCACGATATCGCGGCGGCGCTGGCCACGCGCTTTGGCGTGCCGGTAGTTGCAAGCACGGGTTTTCATGTTGAACAAGCGAGCGGTGACGACCTGCAGCGCGTGCTCGACACCACCAAGGAGCTCATCGCCGCGCTCGAGGAAGCCGCAGCCCGCATTCTGCGCGCCGGCTGGGATGAGGGCGGTGCGGGCGCCGAGGTCGTGGCGGTCGATGCTGCGACCGGCGAGGCGCTTGGCTCCGTCGACCGCATCGAGGCCCATGCTGGTGAGGGCATCCTGCATCAGGCATTTCTGACGCTTTTGGTCGAGGGCCGGGGCGAAGACGCGCGCCTGCTGCTCTGTCGCCGCAGTCCGCTCAAGCGCCTGTGGGGCGGGGTGCTGGCCGATAGCTGCGCCGGCCATCCGCTCCCCGGGGAAGACGTCGCGGCCGCCACGGCGCGCCGCATCAACGAAGAGCTCGGCATTACGCGCGAGCCCGATCAGCTCAAGCACCTCGGACACGTGGTGTACCGCGAGGACCACGGCGACGGTCGCTGCGAGTGCGAATGGTGCGAGGTCTACCTTGCCCATGTTGAGCCGGGCGAGCTGCATATCAACCAAGAGGAGACCTCGGAAGTGCGTCGCGTGGCTCCGTCCGAGCTCAAAGGCTACCTGCAGGGTCACCCCGAGCAGCTGGCCCCCTGGCTCCGCGAGGCCCTCGGCGACCCATTCATCCGCACGGCCCTCGCTATGTAAAAAAGACAGTCCCTTTGCCACATCCAAACCGTCACAACATTCGGCGAAAATCTCGAAAACGAGGAAAAGCGTCGAATGTTGTGACGGTTTTTGTCTAGGGAATCGCTTCTCATCCAAAAAATCCGCTTGACTGTATTGCCGCAACACAGCGCAACGTAAGGGGTGTCCGATAACGGGCGCCCCTTTTTAAGCGGCAACATGGCTGCGAATTCGGAGCGCCCCCAACAAGAAAGGTGGGGAGATGGAAGCGGAAAAGAAGGCGTTTAAGATCACCAAGCGCGAAATTGGCTTTGTGCTGGGTATCGTTGTCTTTTTGCTGGTGAAGTTTCTTCCTTTGGCGGAGCTGAGCTCGACGGTCGAGCTCACGGTCGGCGGTCAGACCTGTCTGGCACTGACGCTCGCCACGGTGGTGTTCTGGGCATGCGGCGTGGCACAGCCGGGCTTTGTGGGCCTGCTCTACTGCGCACTGCTCGTCCTGTTCAAGGTGTGCGTGGACGACACGGGCGCCGCGAGCATCTCGGCGACGGTCGCCTCCACGTTTAGCTCGTGGACCAAGGCCACCATGTGGCTCGTCATCGGCGCCTACCTCATCGCCAGCGCGGTCAAGGAGTCGGGCCTGGGCGAGCGTATCGCCTACGCGTTCATGCTCAAGTTCGTGCGCGACGCCAAGTCGCTCATCATCTCGATCTTCGCGCTCACCTTTGTGCTGTCGCTGCTGATCCCGCATCCGTTCCCCCGCGCCTTCCTCATCCTCGCCGTCGTCTCGGTCATCGCCGAGTCCGCCGGCTACGGTGACGACGACAAGGGCAAGCTCGGCTTCCTCGTGTTTGCCGCTGCCGCCCCGGGTTCCATGTTCTTCCTGACGGGCGACTCCACGCTTAACCCGCTCGTTGCGCAGTACAGTGCCGAGGCCGGCGGCATGAGCCCGTCCTTCGTCGACTGGTTCCTGTACATGAGCGTGCCTATGCTGGTTGCGCTGCTGTGCACCCTGTTCCTGGGCCTTTTCCTCTTTAAGCCCAGCAAGGAGCTCGTCTACGATCGCGAGCAGATCGTGGCCAAGCAGGCCGCGCTCGGCAAGCTCTCCGTCAAGGAGATCCGCACCATCGTGTGGCTTGTCATCGCCATCGCGCTGTGGCTCACCGTCTCGGGCGACTATATCGGCTGGGTCACCCTGGCCATTGGCGTTGCTCTCGCCATGCCCATCATCGGCGAAGTCCTCACTCCCGCCAGCTGGAACGCTGTCGACATCAAGTCCCTCATGTTCCTGACGGCCGCCATGGCCGTGGGCTCCGTGGGCGGTGCCACCGGCATGAACGCCTGGATCGCCGACGTCGTGCTCCCCAGCTCCGTGCCTGAGAACATCTTCCTGTTCGCCCTGCTCGTCGCCGCGCTTTCCATGATCATCCACATGTTCATGGGCTCGGTCATGGCCGTGCTCGGCGTGTGCGTGCCGGCATTTATCAGCTTTGCCGCCGGCTCCAGCGTGAGCCCACTCGCCGTGGCGCTCATCGTCTTCACGTCCATCAACATCCACTACATCCTGCCGTTCCATAACCTGCCGATCCTTATCGGCGAAGGCAAGGACGCCGGCGGCTACACCTCCAAAGAGGCTATGCGCATGGGCATCCCCCTCACCGCGGTCGTCTTTGTCGTCGTGCTGGTCGAGGCCGCCTGGTTCCACCTCTTTGGCCTGATGTAAGCGGTCGAGCGCCCCGGCTGTAAGCAGCCAAGCGCTTGAACTTCGAGTGGTCGAGCGCTCCATTTGTGAGCGCCGCGGCCCCATTACGTTACCCCGTCCGGCGGCACCCCGTCGCCGGACACTCTCCCGAAAGGAGTACGCCATGTCCACTACCGATGCTTCCCAGATCCACGACCTGCGTTCCGCGCTCGACTTTTTGCGTGAGATGCCGGGCCAGCTGCTCGAGACCGACACCCAGGTCGATCCCGATGCCGAGGTCTCGGGCGTCTACCGTCACGTCGGTGCTGGCGGCACCGTCATGCGCCCGACCAAAGAGGGTCCGGCGATGGTCTTCAACAACGTCAAGGGCTTTGACGACGCCAAGGTCTGCATCGGTATGCTTGCCAGCCGCAAGCGCGTTGCCGCCCTGCTCGACCTGGACGAGGAGCACCTGGGCCTCGAGATCGGCAAGCGCTTCGAGAACCTGATCGCCCCCGAGCAGATCGCCGAGGGCAAGCACGTCGACTGCCAGGAGGTCGTGTACAAGGCGACCGACGAGGGCTTTGACCTGCGCAAGATCGTTCCCGCTCCCACCAACACGCCCGTTGACGGCGGCCCCTACATCACCATGGGCCTCGCCTATGGCACGAGCCCCGATGGCACCCAGTCCGACGTAACCATCCACCGCTTCTCCTGCGTCGACAAGGACAAGCTCGCCATGTGGATCACCCCGGGCAGCCGTCACCTGGGTGCGTTCTTTGACGAGTACTGCCAGCGCGGCGAGGATATGCCCATCTCCATCTCCATCGGCCTGGACCCCGCCGTGTACATGTGCTGCGGCTTCGAGGCTCCCACCACGCCGCTCGGCTTCAACGAGCTGCAGATCGCCGGCGCCCTGCGCGGCCGCGTCGTCGAGCTTGCCGACTGCGTCACCGTTCCGCAGAAGTGCATTGCCAATGCCGAGTACGTGCTCGAGGGCTACCTCATGCACGACGAGACCATCAACGAGGATGTCAACGGCCACGGCTACGCCATGCCCGAGTTCCCCGGCTACACCGGTGGCGCCAAGGTCTGCCCGGTGATCAAGATCACCGCCGTCACCACGCGCGTCAACCCCATTATGGAGAGCTGCATCGGCCCTTCGCACGAGCACGTGTCCATGGCCGGTATCCCCACCGAGGCCTCCATCTACAAGATGGTCGAGACCGCTATCCCGGGCCGCCTGCTCAACGTTCACGCCGCTCCCTGCGGTGGCGGCAAGTTCGTTGCCATCATGCAGTTCAAGAAGTCGAGCAAAAATGACGAGGGCCGTCAGCGCAACGCCGCCATGCTCGCCTTCTCGGCGTTCTCCGAGCTCAAGCACGTCATCCTTGTCGACGAGGATGTCGACATCTTCGATATGAGCGACGTGATGTGGGCCATGACCACACGCTTCCAGGCCGACGTGGACCTCATCACCATCCCAGGTTGCCACTGCCACGTGCTCGATCCGTCCAACGACCCCGCGTTCGATCCTTCGATCCGCGAGCACGGTATCGCCTGCAAGGCCATCTTCGACTGCACGGTTCCGTTTAACCTCAAGAAGAACTTCATCCGCTCGCAGTTCATGGAGATCGATGAAGAGAAGTGGGCCGCCGAGCTCGCCTTCTAGTAAGTAGCCCTACCAAGTAGTTAAGGAGTTGTCATGCCTGAGTCTTCTGTTCGTCCCCGTCGCATTGTCGTTGGCGTGTCTGGCGCCAGCGGTGCGGCACTGGGCCTTGAATGCCTCAAATGCCTGCGCCAGGCCGGCGCTGAGTCGGCGCTTGTCGTCACGCGCGGGGGAGAGATCACCATCGAGCAGGAGCTCGGCATGACGCTCGACGAGTTTGCGTGCTATGCCGATGTGGTCTACGACAACAAGAACATTGGCGCTGCCATCGCAAGCGGCACCTATCCGGTCGACGGCATGATCGTGGCTCCCTGCTCCATGAAGACGCTCGCCGGCATCGCGAGCGGCTACAGCGAAAACCTGTTGCTGCGTGCGGCCGATGTGCAGATGAAAGAGCAGCGCCGCCTGGTGCTTATGGTGCGCGAGACGCCCTTCAGTGCGATCCATGTCGACAACATGGCACGCCTGGCGCGCGTGCCGGGCGTCATGCTCATGCCGCCCATGCTCACGTTTTACAACGGCCCCGCCACGCTCGATGAGGCGGTGCATCACATCGCCGCCAAGGCACTCGAGGCCGTCGGCGTGTCGTGCGCCAACTATAAGCGCTGGTCATAGGCATCTTTAGGGTAGGATACGAGTAGTGTTTGAGCCCGCTGCCCCTGTGGGCGGCGGGCTTTTCGTGTCAAAGGATGTGTCGGGAGGACCTATGCAGACGGGTATGTATGCGATTAGCGAGATGGCGAGCTTGTTTAACGTTTCGCGCCAAACGCTCATCTACTACGACAAGATCGGTCTGTTTAAACCCGCCGTGGTTAACGAAAAAGGCTACCGTTTCTATTCGCCCACGCAGATCCCGCTCATGCGTCTGATCTGCATGCTGCGCGACTTGGGACTGGAACTCGATGAGATCGATCGCCTGACCTCGACGTTCGACATTGGAGAGATGACCGATCACCTGCGCTCGCGGGTGCAGGCGCTCGACGAGCAGATTGCCGGGCTCAAAGCCGAGCGCGCGAGCGTGCAGGAGCGGCTGAGTTTTTACGACGAGGCGGTCTATTGGCGCGAGCGCGAGGGCAAACCGGAGCTCAAGCAATTCGAGCGCCGCTACGTGGTCTTTGAGGAGTTCCCGAGCGATATCGAGCGTGGCCGCTCGATGCTGCACCCCACGCTCATGCGGGCGATTCTGCGCATGCGTGCGCTCACGGGCACACGCCCCATGCGCGGTTGGGGCGCCATGCTGCGTCGCGAGGCGCTGCATTCCGACGACCCCATCGCCGGTGCCGGTTCCTTTGCCGTGTTGCCGCGTGGTGCCGAGGAAATACTGCCGAGCGATCCTGCCGAGCTGGCGGAGATTGGCGTCGAGGTGCTGCCCGAGGGCACGTACCTGTGCATGAGTCGCTGGGGCATGCCGTACGAGCCCGAGGGTATCCGCGCCATCGTGGCCTGCATGGACAGGCACGCGCTCCAGCCCATCGGCAATGCTTTCGATTTTTGCTACCTGGACACCACGAGCTACGACGAGTCTCACCAAGAGGACTTCTGCTGTATCCAAATCCCCGTCGCCCTCAAATAACTTGCGGTGAAATAGTCCCTAAATAGCTCGAGTGGGCGTGCAAACAGGAACTATTCCACCGCAACTTCGATGCGACAAAGGAGCAGTCCCTTTATCGCATTCCGTGCGAGCTCCAGCGCCATCTGCGGGTATAAGGCTAACAAGTGTTTATTTGCGAGGCCTAAGGGGCGCCCCGTATGGATATCGATAACTTTGAATGGTGGTATAGCGAGGGCGAGGCTCCGGACGAGGAGTGGGACGAGCCCGCGTCGCGTGACGTGTCGAGCGACGAGGACGAGACCGGCAACGATGCCGTCGAGACGGATGCCACTTCCGACCTCGCCGAGCCCCTGACCTTTGAACAGGCTTGGGCTCAGGCCGAGGCCGACGAGGCAAAGGCCGATGCCACGGCCACGCTGGGTGAGCCAGCCGACATGTCCATTTCGCCGGCAAAGACCCCGCAACCGCGCCACACCATCGACCCCGGCAGTACGGCATCTTTCAGCATTCTCGACGTGCCCGCGCAAGGCGCCCAGGCGCCTGCGCCCACGCATCGCCCCGACCTGGCTCGTGAGGAAGACGCGGGCCGCCGTTCTCCGCTCGGCCCCATCCTCATCGCCTTCATGGCCGGCGTTATCGCCTGCTCGGCAATCGGCAGCATCTGGGGTCATGTCGAGCGGCAGCGCCAAGACGCCGCCAAGGTCGAGATGTCCGTCGAGCAATCGCTCAGCCGCACGCGCTCGGTGCATGTGTCGGTCGAGGTTAAGGACGGCGCGACGTGGGATACCGCGCGCGGCGACAGCCAAATGCTCGTCCATATCGTGGGCCGCACGCTCAAGGGGCAAGCGATCGACGAGTACCAATACGTCAATTCCGAAGGTGACGGCATCGAGCTCAAGCCCGGCGACTACGAGCTCACGGTCGATGAGCCGCCCGTCGCCACCGACGGCACGCGTTACCGTGCCTCAAAGCGCATGGTTCCGGTGAGTTTTAATTCACAGGCGCCCGATACGGTCGATAGCACGCCGCAGGGCGGGTTTGACCTTTACGCTATTGCTCAATAACTGCACCTGTCGCTCAACCCCGCCGCCAAGAGTGGGACAATAGCCCTCGACACCGTTGTTTACTATTGGAGGAAGTAGCATGTCCACCGTCACTACCATCAAGCGCGGCGGCCTCACCGCGGCCATCGATTCCATGGGCGCCCAGCTCACGAGCCTTGCCCTCAACGGCAACGAGTATCTGTGGCAGGGCGACCCGGCCTTTTGGGGCAAGCATGCGCCTATCCTGTTCCCCATCGTGGGATCGCTGCGTAACAACACGGCGACGTCTGCGGCCGGCACCTGCGAGATGCCGCGCCACGGCGTCGCGCGTATCGTGGAGCACAAGCTGGCCGAGGTCTCCGAGGACGGCTCGTCCGTCACCTACGAGATCACCGACACGCCCGAGTCGCTCCAGGCGTTCCCCTTCCACTTTAAGCTCAACATGACCTATGCCCTGACCGGCGACGCCACGCTCACACAGACCTTTGCCGTCACCAACACCGGCGACGTGGACCTGCCGTTCTCGGTGGGCGGCCACCCCGCGTTTAACGTGCCCGCCCCCGGTGCCGAGGACGAGGCATTCGAGGATTACGAGCTGGCGTTTACCGAGGCCTGGACGAACGAGGCCCCCATCATCACGCCCGATGGCCTTATGACGTTCGAGGGCAGCTACAAGGCCCCCGACAACTCGGACGTGCTGCCCATCACGCACCGCAGCTTCGATAACGACGCCATCATGTTCACCGATACCCCGGGCTCCACGCTCACGCTGCGCGGTCGCAAGTCGGGCCACGGCGTCAAGATCGACTTTGAGGGCTTTAAGTACATCGGCGTGTGGTCTGCCGCCAACGACGCTCCGTTTGTGGCGCTCGAGCCCTGGACCGGTCATACCACCATGGACACCGAGGACGACGTTTTTGAGCACAAGGTCAACACGATCACGCTGGCGCCGGGCGAGACGGACGTCCGCAGCTTTAGCGTCACCCTGCTCTAGAGGTTCCGCCGTTCTAACGAACGACGGACCGGTCGACGCTGCGCCCTTAGGTTTCGCCGTTCTGACGAACGGCGGGCCGGTCGACGCTGCGAGCCGCCCAGAGCGACAATTTGCCATTCAAAAGGCACGGCATGACCAGAAGGTCTATGCCTCGCATTTTTCATGCCAACTTGTTCGCTCTGGACGTCGCTCGCTGGCATTGCCAAAACATCGACGCTCACAATGACTACCGTGTGTCTATTAATTTTTCGAGCTTGTGCTGCGCTGCTGGTCGCTGGCGTATATCCTGTTAAGTCGTCAGCATACGATTCAACAGGGAAGGCAGATTATGCATTCTCCCCATCAACGCGACGCGCATCCACAGCCGGTGTGCAGTCGTCGCATCTTCTTGGGTAGCGCTCTCGCTGCGAGCGCTTCTGTCGTCGCCGGCGCACTTGCCGGTTGCCAGCGCCCCTCCACGCTGGAAGTAGTTCAGCCCACGACGGGCGGCGGTCGCGACGACCTGTCCGATTCCGTGATCGGCAAGGACAAGATCCGCATTGGCATGGAGGCGGCCTACGCCCCGTACAACTGGCAGGTTTCCGAAGCCAGTGAGTACACTATCCCCATCGACAACGTGCAGGGCGCCTATGCCGATGGCTACGACGTGCAGATCGCCAAGATCGTCTGCAAGGCCCTCGGTGGCGAGCCCGTTGCCGTCAAGCAGAGCTTCTCGGGCCTCATCGATTCGCTCAACAACGGCCAGATCGACCTCATCATCGCCGGTATGAGCGCCACGCCCGAGCGCGAGGAGTCGGTCGGCTTCTCCGACCCGTACTTTATTGGCTACTTTGGCCTGTTCGTAAAAGAGGGTTCCCCCTACCAAAACGCCACCAAGCTCAGCGACTTTAGCGGTGCCACGGTACTCGGCCAAAAGGACACCATGCTCGACACCGTCATCGACGAGATTCCGGGCGTTGTGCACAAGAACCCGGTCGACTCCGTCCCCACGGTGTTCTCGAATCTGCTGCAGGGCACGTGCGACGCCGTGACTTACAACACCGAGAACGAGAAGGGCTATATGGCCCAAAACCCGGGTATCGTCCCTATTCATTTTGCCGAGGGCGAGGGCTTTAAGCAGGAGGTCGCGGCAAACGTCGGCTGTCGCAAGGGCTCGGACAAACTGCTTAAACTCATCGACAAGACACTCAAGGGCATTAGCCAAGAGGAACGCGACCAAATGTGGGACGCGTGCCTCGACCGCCAGCCGGCATAGGGAGGCAGCATGAAAACCATCAATCGTCTGGCCTCCTTTATCAAGGCCGACCACCGTTATGTGTACCTGGGCACGAGTGTCATCGCGGCGCTTGGCCTGGCGTTTAGCCAGCGCAACCCCACGCCGCTGAGCTTCTTGGCGCCCACCGGTATCTTCCAGGATTGCCTTTGGGCAATCCTTTGGGCCTGGCTCGTCGTGTCGGCGGCGGCGCTCGTCACCAAACTCATGCACTGGAATGACTATCGCGAAACGTCGCCGTTCGCATCCGAGCGCTTCCGTCGTGGCGCACGCTTGGGCAGCTATGTCGTGGTTGCCATCGCGGCGATCTTTTTCGTGGACCGCTGCGTCATGTCGTTTATCGACCTGGTACAGGTGAGCATCGTCTCGGACTCCAACCCCAGCGACTTTTTGTCGAGCCTGGTCTACATGACCTACAAGAGCGGGGACTTCTTTATCCGCGGTATCGAGATCACCATCGCGCTTGCCACCTTCGGCACCGTCATCGCATTCTTCCTGGCGTTGCTCTTTGTGTTCCTGCGTATTCAGACCTTCGATCGCGTGGACAACGACCTGGTGCGCTTCTTTAAGAGCATTGGCCGCGGCTTTGCGACCATCTACTCCACCATCGTGCGCGGCACGCCCATGATGGTCCAGGGTCTGCTCATCTATTACGCGGGTTTCACCGTTTTGCGCGGCATGGGCTTCGAGACCGCCCAGGCCAACCAGATCTGGAGTACCTTCACCGCCGGCCTCGTCACCATCTCGCTCAACTCCACCGCCTACATGATGGAGGTCCTGCGCGGCGGCATCGAGTCCATCGACCCCGGCCAGGCCGAGGCAGCGCGCTCGCTGGGTCTTTCGCAGTGGCAAGCCATGCGCAAAGTCGTGTTCCCCCAGGGCATTAAAAACGCGATTCCGGCGCTCACCAACGAGCTCATCATCAACATCAAGGACTCGTCGGTGCTCTCGGTCATCGGCGTGTTCGACCTCATGTACGCCACCACCACCGTCGCCGGCGTGTACTACCGCCAGATGGAGGTCTACTGCGTGGCGCTCGTGGTCTACCTGATCCTGACGCTCGTGGCGAGCCGCCTGCTCGAAGCCTTTGGCAAAAAGCTCGGCGCCGAGGCCCCTGCCACGCTGCCCAGCTCCAACTAGGCTCAAGACGAGGAGAATCATCATGGCAGATATCGCCACTACCGGCACCGCGGCCGCCGCACAGACCAATGAGCCGCTTATCCGCGTCGAGGGCCTGCGCAAGAGCTTTGGCTCGCTCGAGGTGCTTAAGGGCATCGACCTGTCCGTTAACCCCGGCGAGGTCGTTACCATTATCGGCGCCTCGGGCTCGGGCAAGTCGACCTTCCTGCGCTGCCTCAACCTGCTCGAGACTCCGGACGCGGGCCATATCTGGTTTCACGGCCAGGACCTTACGGCCGAGCGCTGCAACATTAACAAGCTGCGTGAGGACATCGGCATGGTGTTCCAGGGCTTTAACCTGTTCAACAACATGGATGTGCTCGACAACTGCACGCTCGCGCCCGTCACGCTCAAAAAGATGAGCAAGGCCGAGGCCGAGAAGGTCGCGATGGAGCATCTGACGAGCGTGGGGCTCGAAAAGTTCGCGCACGCCGCCGTGGGCCGCCTATCCGGTGGCCAAAAGCAGCGCGTGGCCATCGCGCGCGCCCTGTGCATGAATCCGCAGATCATGCTGTTCGACGAGCCGACCTCCGCACTCGACCCCGAGATCGTGGGAGAGGTGCTCGAGGTCATGCGCAAGCTTGCGGCCGACGGCATGACCATGGTCGTCGTCACGCACGAGATGGCCTTTGCCCGAACCGTGTCCGACCGCGTGGTCTTTATGGACAAGGGCGTGGTGCTCGAGGACGCCGCGCCGGCCGAGCTCTTCGGCAACCCCAAGCACCAGCGCACCCGCGAGTTCCTCTCGCGTTATCTCGAGGACAAATAACCGACCGCAAACGCTTGCGTTGCAGGGCCGCTCCCGTGGGGCGGCCTTTGTCGTCACAATCGAAAGGATGTCATGGCCGAGGTTTGGCGCTTCTTTGCGCATGAGGACGATTTTGCCGATTTGGATGAAACTGGCGCGTGCGAGCGCCTGGGGCGCGTGCTGTCGTTTCCGACCATCTCGAGCATGGATGCCGAGGCGATGGACTGGCAGCCGTTCGACGACCTGCGCGCCTATATGCAGCAGGCCTGGCCGTACGTATTTGCGGCGGGCGAGGTCGAGCTTATCGACCATTCGCTATTGGTGACACTTAGCGGTTCCGACCCTGCCCTCAAGCCCGTTATGCTCATGGGCCACATGGACGTGGTCCCCGTGGTGCCGGGTACCGAGGCCGACTGGACGCACGCCCCCTTTAGCGGGCACGTGGACGACACCTACATCTGGGGCCGTGGAGCGATCGACATGAAGGACCAGGTCGCAGGCATTCTCGAGGCGGTCGAGTATGCGCTGGCGCACGGTTGGCAGCACGAGCGCACGCTGTTCCTGGCCTTTGGCCAGGACGAGGAGACAACGCAGTACGGTGCAGGCGCCATCGGCCGCGCGCTCGAGGAGCGCGGTGTTGAGCTCGAGTTCCTGATCGACGAGGGCGACTACCGCATCGTTTCGGATGCCGAGTACAGCGCGGGCGAGGGTTGGCTCATGCACGCCGACCTCGCGGAGAAGGGCTATGCCGATATCGTGCTCAAGACGAAGAGTGAGGGTGGTCATTCTTCTAACCCCTACGGCGGCACGTCGCTCGAGGTGCTCAGCCGTGCCATCACCGCAATCTGCGATATCGAGTGGCCGACGCGCGTGACCGATTTACTTGCCGCCCAGCTCGTCGAGCTGGGGCTCTACACGGCGGATGAAATTGCCGCCAACGGGGGCGCCATTGTCCGCGATTGCCTCGCCAGCAAGAAGCTCTATCCGCTGGTGACGACCACCTGCGCACCCACGCAGATCGAGGGTGGCAGCACCGGCGCCAACGTAATGCCGCAGGATATGTGGGCCAACATCAACTTCCGCATGCTCGAGGGCACGAGCGTGGCCGACGTTGTGGCGCGCTGCCGTGAGGCGGTTGCCGGGGCGGACCTTGCCGGTCGTGTCGAAGTGGAGCTAGGCCCCGGCAGCTCCGAACCCTCGCCGTCCCCGCGCATCGGTGGCCCCGGCCTCGAGGCGGTTCGCTCCATCGCCGCCCGCTATTTCCGTGATCCAAAGGGGACGGAGGAAAATGGATCATTCGAGCCAGTGGCAATTGTGCCCTCGACCGTGATCGGTGCGACCGACGCTGCCAACTACCAGCACATTTGCCCTGAGTGCATTCGCTTCTCGGCCTTTGTGGTTGATGACGACGAGTGTGATCGCGGCGTCCACGGCACCAACGAGCGCATCACCCGCCGCGCCTACCTCCAGGGTGTTCGCTTCCTCATCGCCCTGCTTCAAACGCTCTAGCCAAAAAGCAAGCCCTTGATGCAATGGGGTCAGGTTTGTTTGCACCAATCATTCCGTGCGGGTTATATGCAGGTTTGTCTGCGCACGCTATCATGTATGGGTTAGACCGCAACTATGTACCCCACACGCGAAGGGATGCGCATGTATCTGAAGATCGACATGTTCTAGCTGGGCTTACCCCCGCAGTGGCGCCATGCGCCCCATCAACTCTGCCGATTTTCATCTTCACGCATATAAAGGAGTCCTGCCATGCGCGACAAGCTCGAAAAGATCATCAAGGCCTACGAGGAGCTCGAGAAGAAGCTGTCCGACCCGGCCGTCGCCTCCGACATCAAGGAGTTCACGCGTCTCAACAAGGAGTACGCGCACCAGTCCGACCTCATTGCTGCCTCGCGCGAGTACATCGGCGCGCTCGACGACATCGAGGCTGCCAAGGAAATGCTCCACGATACCACCGACGCCGATGAGAAGGAGATGCTCCAGATGGACATCTCCGAAAACGAGGCTAAGCTTCCCCAGCTCGAGGAAGATATCAAGTACATGCTCATCCCGAGCGACCCCAACGACGACAAGAATACCATCGTCGAGATCCGCTCTGCCGCCGGTGGCGACGAGGCGGCCATCTTCGCCGGCGACCTGTACAAGATGTACCAGCGCTTTTGCGAGTCTCGCGGCTGGAAGACCACCGTGCTCGATTCCAGTCCCAGCGAGGCCGGCGGCTTTAAGTCCATCGAGTTCAAGGTCGAGGGTGACCGCGTCTACTCCGTCATGAAGTTCGAGTCCGGCGTGCACCGTGTCCAGCGCGTTCCCAAGACCGAGTCCCAGGGCCGCATCCAGACCTCCACGGCAACCGTCGCCGTGCTTCCCGAGGCCGAGGAGATTGACGTCCAGATCAACCAGTCCGACCTGCGCATCGATACTTACTGCGCTTCGGGCCCTGGCGGTCAGTGCGTTAACACCACCTACTCCGCCGTGCGTATCACCCACCTGCCCACCAACACCGTGGTGCAGTCGCAGGAGCAGCGCTCCCAGATCCAGAACCGCGAGGTCTGCATGCAGATGCTGCGCGCCCGTCTGTACGAGATGGAGCTCGAGAAGCAGCAGGCAGAGCTTGGTGCCGAGCGCCAAAGCCAGATCGGCCACGGCAACCGTTCCGAGAAGATCCGTACCTACAACCAGCCCCAGGACCGCGTGACCGACCACCGCATCGGTTTCAACTCCACCTACAACGGCGTCCTTCTGGGCGACCAGCTCGGCACCGTGATCGAGGCGCTCGCCGCCGCCGAGCGAGCCGAGAAGCTGGCACAGGCTGTGTAGCGGGTTACGCGGTTTTACCAAACCGCGTAACGGCTCGACGCTGCAAACGCCCCTAAGCGGCAATCTGACGTTCAATCGTCGGTCGCGTACAAAAGTACGCTTCCCTCCTCTTTCACGTCACCTTGCTCGCTTAGGGGCGTTTTCGCTGACTTATGCTCAACCTGCGGGGTTTCCATGGTAGTCATTGGGGACGTTCTTAAATGACTAGGTTGGGTACATTGCTTTGAGATGTTATTTAATCGGCTTTGATGGCCATTAAGCCGGCTACCTGCTCAAGAAATTAGCGGCATATATCCGCTATCGAAAATATTGCTCGAAAAAGCGTCCGAGAAGTCGCGGGGCGATTTTTGATGGGTCGTGCGTCAAGCGATGTGGCAAGTTCTTGGGTAGATATTGGTCAGTTTTGGGGCAACCTTGCCAAAAGCTTGACGGATGCAGATTTAAACGTCGGCGAATGAACGCTTCGATTGCAATCCAAGCAAAATTCTGGGCTGATTCTCGATAATCGCTCTCAATCGTCCCTTGTCGTGCGTCGCCCTCGCGTACAATCTGCTCCGACATTCGCGCGCCGCCCGGCGCTTAAGAGGGGAGGACCCCATGGCAAACGAGATCTGGACCATCAAGCGTTGTCTCGAGTGGACCAAGGAGTACCTGGCCGAGCGCGGCGAGGAACACCCCCGACTTTCTGCCGAGTGGCTGCTGTGCGCAGCCACGGGTCTGGCGCGCATTGACTTATATATGCGTATGGACGAGACGCTCGATGCGGCGCAGCTCGAGACCATGCACGCGGCGGTCGTCCGCCGCGCCAAGGGCGAGCCGCTGCAGTACATCACCGGCAGCACGCAGTTCCGCATGATCGACGTCGCGTGCGCCCCCGGCGTACTCATTCCGCGTCCCGAGACCGAGATGCTCGTCGAGGAAGTCCTCAATTATCTGGATGCCGAGGTGCTGAGCCCCGAGGCTGCCGCCCGTCAGCGCGTTGAGCTGCCCTGGAACGACGAGGTCGAGCAAGCGCGCAAAGTCGAAGCCGCATTGGCCGACGAGCGAGCGACGGCCGAGCGCCGTGCCGCTAACCTCACGGCTGCCGATGAGGCTGCGCTGGGTGGCGACGTACTGGGCAGCCGTGCCTATGCCGAGGAACTGGCCGACCGCGAGGCCGAGGAAGCCGCCACGCAGATAGCAGAAGCCGAAGCCGCGGAAGCCGCCGAGCCCGAGCTCGACGAATACGGCATCGCCATCGAAGGCGCCGACCACGAGGCGTCTCTGACGGAGGATGCCGCCGCGCCCGCTCCGGTCGAGCCCCGTATCGCCCGCGTTCTCGAGGTCGGCTGCGGCACGGGCTGCATCTCGCTTTCCCTTGCCTGGGAGCGCCGCGGCCATGTCACCTGCACCGCTACCGATATCGAACCGCGTGCCATTGACCTGGCCACCAAAAACCGCGACGCGCTCGGGCTTACGTCCGATGAGGTCGCCTTCAGCCTCACAAACCTGGTGAGCTCTATCCCCCGCGAGGAATGGGGCACCTTCGACGTGCTCGTCTCCAACCCGCCTTACATTCCGACTGACGTCATGCGCTCGCTGCCGCACGAGGTCAAGGACTTCGAGCCCGATTTAGCGCTCGAGGGCGGCGCCGACGGCCTCGATATCTTCCGCCGCCTGCTCAATGCGGCGCCCTATATGCTGCGCGCCGGCGGCCTGTTTGCCTGCGAGCTCTACGAGGGCGCCCTCGATGCCGCGGCCGAGCTCTGTCGCCAGGCGGGTCTCTCGGACGTGCGCATCGTCCGCGACCTCACCGATCGTCCCCGCATCGTCCGAGCCATCGTCACCGAGCCCAAACAGCGCCAGTAATATTTATTAACTGGTTAGCAAAAATTATAAATTAGTTTATAATTAGGACGGCTGAAAGAGGTCGGCCCATGCAACCTCCTACCTTTCGGGAAATCATTGCCCTACTCAAGCACGATGGATTCGTGGAGGTCGCGCAAGTCGGTAGTCATGCTAAGCATGTTTCTGGTGACCGTGTTGTCACCGCGAACGGCTCTGGTGGTGATCGACCAAAGAAGGGCACGTGGGCAAGTATTCGTCGCCAAGCTGGATGGTAGCTGGAGGCAAAATGAGGCAGCGATTTACCTATGACTGCGTTCTCATAAAAGAAGACGACGGTTACTGCGCTAGCTTCCCGCAGATTCCTGGCACCTTTGCCGATGGCGACACGCGCGAAGAAGCGATTGCCCATGCCACCGAGGCACTGATGGCGTTTTTGGCCGACGACCTCAACAACGGTTTGACTCCGGCAGGGTACGAACGCTCGGCCGAGGTCGTGGCCCTTTCAGTCGAAATCGACCACGATGACGCTCGGGAAGCGGCGTGCCGAACATTTAAAGACGCAGCGCTGGACCTCAAAGTCTCCGCTTCGCGGATTACCGCGCTGGTCAAAGCAGGAAAGCTCGATGTTGAACTCGTCGACGGCCGTCGGATGATAACGATAGACAGCATCGAGCGCTACGCCGCCCAAGAACGCCACGCCGGCAGGCCAAAGAAGTTCGTCGCAGTCCAATAACCCCCTCACTTTCACCGACTACTAGAGCCGCTCACCAAACCAACATGCGCTCTGGGCAAATAGGTTGAACGTTTCGTGCGAGAATGCCCCACAGTAAATAAACTTGCACCAGAGCGTAAGGGGCTGGCATACACATGCAGACGGTCTATCGGGTATTCGAGGGAACGCGTGAGCCGCATCGGCTCGCCGTCGAGCGTACGGCCGAGCTACTCGGTCGCGGTGGCCTGGCGCTTATTCCAACCGAGACGGTCTACGGTGTCGCCGTGGCAGTCAACGTCTTCTCGGATGCCGTTCCACAAGATACAAGTGAACCTCTGCCGTGGCCGCGCGATCCGCAGGTCACCGTCAACGGCGCCGCGGTCCCCGCACTCGGTACCGGCTATCGTCGTATCTTTACCCTCAAGCAGCGCGAGCTCACGCAAACGGTCGCCTGGCTGGTTGATGATGCCGAGGCACTCGATCGCTATGGCGTGGATATCCCTCATGAGGCCCGCGTGCTCGCCCGACGATGCTGGCCGGGTGCCCTGACTATCGTGGTCAAGGCGGCCCCCTGCGTGCCGACCTTTATGCGCGCCGCCGACGACACGGTGGCACTTCGCGCTTCGGCCTCGCCCGTGGTGCAAGCGCTCATCCGCGCCTGCGGCAGCCCTCTTGCCTGCACCAGCGCCAATACGCATGGCACGCCCGCGCCGGCAAGCTTTGCCGACGTTGAGGACCGTATTCTGGAGGGGGTTGATCTGGCCGTCGACGCGGGCGAGACCCCGTGCCGCGACGCTTCGACCATCGTGACGTTTAAGCATGGCGAGCTTCAGATCCTGCGCCAAGGCGCACTTCCCGCATCAGAGATCGAGCGGGTTCTGTCCGACCCGATGCAATAGAAAGGTGTAAGCGATGTCGTTGAATCTGGGCAGCCTGGGCATGGAAGATGCCTCGTTTAACTTTGGCGGTTCCTACATCATGGCGCTCGACTGCGGCACCACCTCGGTGCTCGCGACCATCGTCGACGAGTACGGCTGCATTGTCGCCCAGGCACGTCGTAGCGTCAAAACCAGCTTCCCGCGCCCCGGCTGGGTGGAGCAGGATCCCACGGAGGTGCTTGCCAGCCAGATCGGCGTGATGATGGAGGTCCAGTTTAAGAGCGGCATCCATTCCGATCGCATCGCCGCCATCGGTATCTCCAACCAGCGCGAGACCACGGTGGTGTGGGACCGCGTGAGTGGCCAGCCTATCTACAACGCCATCGTGTGGCAGTGTCGCCGCACCGCCTCGACAATCGATAAACTGGCCGAGCAGGGCCGCGAGGAGCTGGTGCGTTCCCGCACCGGCCTTACGCTCGACCCGTATTTCTCGGCCTCCAAGGTGCAGTGGATTCTCGACAACGTCGACGGCGCGCGCGAGAGCGCGGCAGCGGGCGACCTCATGTTTGGCACCATCGATACCTGGCTCATCTATAACCTCACCGGCGGCCAAACCTTCGCCACCGACTACACCAACGCCAGCCGCACGGCGCTCTTCAATATTCATACGCTGGACTGGGACGATGACCTGCTGGCTCTCTTCGACATCCCGCGTGCCATGATGCCCGAGGTCCGTTGGAGCGCCGGTGACTACGGCCGCGTAGCGAGCGACATCATGACCAACATGCCGCCCATCATGGGTGTGGCGGGCGACCAGCAGGCGTCGCTGTTCGGTCACTGCTGCTTCCATCCCGGCCAGACCAAAAACACCTATGGCACGGGCTGCTTTATGCTCATGAATACCGGCGACGAGATCGTCGAATCCAAGAATGGCCTGGTCTCCACCATCGGTATCGCTGCGGACGGCAAGGTCAGCTATGCGCTCGAGGGCTCTATTTTTGCCGCCGGCTCAACGATGAACTGGCTGCGCGACAACATGGGCGTTATCTCCAACGTATCCGAATCGGCACGGCTCGCCTCCTCGATCGGCGATAACGAGGGATGCTACTTTGTCCCCGCTTTTGCGGGCTTGGGTGCACCTTGGTGGGACGCGCACGCCCGCGGCATCGTATGCGGTCTGACTGGAGCTTCGACTCGAGCGACCATCGTGCGCGCCGCTTGCGAGTCCATGGCCTATCAGAGCTATGACGTGCTGCGTGCCATGGAGCAGGATGTGGGTCTTTCGATTGAGCGCCTGTCCGTCGATGGCGGTGCCTCGCGCAACGAGTTCATCATGCAGTTCCAGGCAGACTTGCTGGATATCCCTGTACTGCAATGCGAGACGGTGGAGACCACGGCAATCGGTGCCGCGTACTTGGCGGGTCTTGCGGTTGGGTATTGGGAGGATCTGGAGGAGCTGGAGCAAAACGCCCAGATCGTCAAGACGTTCCATCCCCATATGTCCGTTGAGCGTCGCGAGCGCAACCTGGACGGTTGGCACGATGCGGTCAGGCGTTCGCTCAGCACCACTCAGTAGGGTTGTGACGGAGCGTTCGATACAACAAACCGCTAAACTTATGCATGGCGGGCGGCGGCAACATCGCTGTGCGTCATGTCAGCAAGGTCGTTTTGCGGCCGCAACGAAAGGGGCAATCAACCCATGACCGTTACCTACGATGCGTCCCGCGTGACGCTTGTCGACCATCCGCTCGTCCAGCACAAGTTGTCGATCCTGCGCGATAAGTCGACCGGCACCAACCAGTTCCGCCAGCTCGTGCGCGAGCTCGCGCTTTTTGACGGCTACGAGGCCATGCGCGACCTGCCCATGGAGGATGTCGAAGTCGAGACTCCCATCACCACTGCCACGTTTAAGCAGCTTGCCGGCAAGAAGCTCGCCATCGTCCCCATTCTGCGCGCGGGCCTTGGCATGGTCGACGGCATCCTCGACCTGGTGCCCTCTGCCCGCGTGGGCCACATTGGCATGGAGCGCGACGAGGTCACCCACGAGCCGCATGAGTATTACTGCAAGATGCCCAGGGATATCGACCAACGTATCTGCCTGGTCGTCGATCCCATGCTCGCCACGGGCGGTTCTGCCGAGATGGCTATCGGCTATCTGCGCGAGCGCGGTGTCAAGGACATTCGCATGCTGTGCATCGTCGCGGCCCCCGAGGGCCTCAAGTCGCTGACCGAGAAAGACCCCGACGTGCATATCTATACCTGCGCCATTGACGACCACCTCAACGAGGCCGCCTACATCGTCCCCGGCCTGGGCGATGCCGGCGACCGCATCTACGGCACGCTGTAGTCTCTGGGCCAAACCGGCTAACGTCGAAAATACGAAGAAACGGTGCGCGCGGACAAATAAAAGGCGACCGCGCTCACCCCTGTTAACGGACGTTTCGCCCCGCAGGGTACGGAAAAACGCGTTACCGTACCTGCGGCATAAAGAAGGTCTTAAGAAAACGAACAGGTGCGTACTAACCGATGCTTTTTCGGTTGTACTTTAGCGATTGGCTCGTACAATAGTCACCAATGTTTGGCGGGAACTGTTCTGTGAAGCGTTAAAAAGGAAAGTGAGGACGCCAGTGTTTCAGGTAGCCGATCTGCTCGCTATCGTTGCAGGCGCCATCGCGGGCGCAATCGCCTTTCTTCCCTTTGTTTTTACGCTCAAGCCGGTTCTTGACGATAAGCAGAATGCGGACATGCTCAAGGGCATGGCGAGTCTGGCGGTCTCGGCGGTCGCCCTGCTCGTCTTTACCTTGGTTGTGTTTGCGTTGTTCGGAGAGGCATTTCGCATGTTCCTTCTGGGCGAGGCGATCGGCTTCGTGGCCTTTATGGCCGCCTGCACGGTTCGCGTCGCCAAGGCGCTGCGAGATCCTCATGAGGTCGAAAGGTAAGTCGTGGAAATTTTTGAAAAGCTGCCTGATGAGATTAATCATCTGGTCAGCGAGTTCAGCTCCACCCCCGTCGTGGGCGATCTAAGCTGCGGCATCACGCAGTACTCGTTTTGGCTGATCGTCTCCACGATCGTGCTCCTGATCGTCCTGGCCGTGTTCAAGAAGAAGCAGACCTTGGTTCCCAAGGGCTTCTTCGTCAACGGTTTCGAGTACATCATCGAGTACGTCGAGAACGATATCGGCAAGGGCGTCGTGGGTGAGAACTGGAAGAAGCACTTCCCGTTCCTGTGCTCGCTTTTCCTGTTCATCCTGATCAATAACATGATCGGCCTGATTCCGGGAATGAAGCCCGGCACCGGCGCAATCGGCTCCACCGCCGCGCTCGCCATCTTCGCCTTCGTGTACTTCATCTACTACGGATGCAAGGCTCACGGCGTGATCGGCTACATCAAGAGCCTCGCCCCGCAGGGCGTGAGCTTCCCGATGAACGTGCTTGTGTGGGTCGTCGAGCTTTTCTCGACCTTCCTGCGCCTCATCACGCTCGCCGTCCGTCTGTTCTGCAACATGTTCGCAGGACACGTGGTCATGGGCTCGTTCGCCATCATGGCGAGCATGTTCATGCAGCCGCTGCTTCAGCAGGTTTCCGCGGCCCACGCCGTCGGTGCCCTGCCTTCGCTGGCCTGGCTTGCCATCCTCATCCTGATCTATGCGATCGAGCTTGTGGTCGGCGCCATCCAGGCTTACGTCTTCACGGTCCTTACCGCCGTGTACGTCTCCGAGGCAGAGGAGGTCGCGGAGGAGGAGTAGTCTTCCGTTCGCGCCTTAAAGGTAAGGCAATTCGTTAAACCGCCGGTGCCCGTCCCCATGGAGCCCGGCAGTTATAAAAAGGTTATCCTGCGTGAAATAAGACACGCACGACAAAGGAGGAATCGTGGGAGTTATCGGTTACGGTCTCGGTGTTATCGGCGCTGGTCTTGCTATCGGCCTGTCTGCTCTGGGTGCTACGGGTGCTATGGCCCGTCAGCCTGAGGTCCAGGGCCGCGTGTTCACCGTCTTCATCATGGGCTCCGCCTTCGGCGAGGCTCTGGCTCTGATCGGCTTCGTTGTCGCGCTGATCGTTAAATAGCACGGAGCGTCAAGTATGAATCTTTCATCCCAGAAGAGCGCGATCGCACTCTCCGCGTCCGCGGCCGCGCTGCTCATGCCGGTTTCCGCGTTCGCCGAGGACGGCGCCGCCGGTGCGGACATCCTCATCCCTAAGATGGCGGAGTTCATCCCGGCGCTTATCGCCTTCCTGATCATCTGGATCGTGCTGGCCAAGGTCGCCCTGCCGGGCATCATGAAAACCATGGAGGAGCGCGGCAAGAAGATCGAGGAGAGCCTCGACGAGGCCGAGAAGACCAAGCAGGAGGCTATCGCCAAGCGTGCTGAGTCCGACTCGATCGTCACCGACGCCCGTCGTCAGGCTGCCGACATCGTTCTCGAGGCCCGTAAGGACGCCGAGTCCGAGCGCGCCCGTATCATCGAGGCTGCTCACAAGGAGGCCGAGGAGATCATCGCCAAGGCCCATACGACCGTCGAGGACGAGCGCAAGTCCATCTACGCCGGTGCCGCGAGCTCCATCGCCGACCTGTCCGTTGCCGTCGCCACCAAGATCGTGGGCGAGGCACTCGAGGACGAGGCCGGGCAGAAGAAGCTCATCGAGCGCTACATCCAGGAAGCAGGTAGCCTGAATGCCGACTAGCCGCTATCAGGACAAGGTGCTCGAGACCTACGCGCGCTCCCTTCTGGAAGCCGCCAAGGCCGAGAACCATGTGTTCGAGGACCTCGAGATGATCGAGCGCCTGGCTTCCGCCAGCCCCGAGATCATCGCCGTGCTCGACACCATGTCCAAGCGCGACCAGCTCGACCTTCTTCCCAAGGTGGCAGCTGCCTTTAAGTATGTTGCCGAGGAAGACGAGGATGTAGTGGGCGTGACCGTCACCACGGCGATCCCGCTCGACGACGAGCTGCGTCAAACCATCACTAAGAAATGCGAGCAGGACTTCGGCCGCAAGGTATTCCTTATCGAGCAGGTCGACCCGTCTATCGTGGGCGGCCTGGTGCTCGAGGCTCGCGGCGAGCGTCGTGACATTTCCGTCAAGACGCAGCTGCGCATCGCACAGGAGACCCTCGCAAACTCTGCTAATTCGTACGGAGGTGAAGCCTAATGTCCGAAACCCTCAATGCCCAGGATATCGCCAAGAAACTGCAGGAGCAGCTCACGAGCCTCTCCGCGACGGTCGATACGCATGAGGTTTCAACGGTCGACGAGGTAGGCGACGGCATCGCGCGCGTCACTGGCCTCAAGAGCGCCATGGCAGGCGAGCTTCTGGAGTTCAAGAGCTCCGATACCGGTGAGACCGTCTTCGGCCTTGCCCAGAACCTTGACCGTGACGAGGTCGGCGCCGTTCTGTTTGGTGCCGTCGACTCCATCAAGGAAGGCGACGAGTGCCGCACCACTGGCCGCATTATGGATATCCCCGTGAGCCGTGCCATGCTCGGCCGCGTCGTCAATCCGCTCGGCCAGCCCATCGACGGTTTGGGTGACATTGTCGCCACGCACCGCCGCCCTATCGAGTTCAAGGCCCCCGGCGTCATCGACCGTACCCCGGTGTGCGAGCCGGTTCAGACCGGTCTGCTCGCCATCGACTCCATGGTGCCTATCGGCCGCGGCCAGCGCGAGCTTATCATCGGCGACCGTAAGACCGGTAAGACCGCCATTGCCATCGACGCTATCCTCAATCAGCGCGGCAAGGGCATGGTCTGCATCTATGTCGCCATCGGCCAGAAGGCTTCCACGGTTGCCAACATCCGCGAGACCCTCGCTCAGCACGGTGCGCTCGACTACACCATTATCGTTTCGGCCACCGCTGCCGATTCCGCCCCTATGCAGTACATCGCGCCTATGGCCGGTGCCGCTATCGGCGAGTTCTTCATGTACAACGGCGAGGACGGCAAGCCCGCCAGCGAG
This sequence comes from Coriobacteriaceae bacterium, assembly GCA_025757745.1. NCBI lineage: Bacteria > Bacillati > Actinomycetota > Coriobacteriia > Coriobacteriales > Coriobacteriaceae > Coriobacteriaceae bacterium. The sequence continues at coordinate 2,206,258 of CP107217.1, read as the reverse complement.
ACCAACCCCGGCGGCCACGTGCTCGTCATCTACGACGACCTGTCCAAGCAGGCTGTGGCCTACCGTCAGATGTCGCTGACGCTGCATCGTCCGCCCGGACGCGAGGCCTATCCTGGCGACATCTTCTACCTGCACTCTCGTCTGCTCGAGCGTGCCGTCAAGATGTCCAAGAAGAACGGTTACGGCTCCATGACGGCTCTGCCGATCATCGAGACCCAGGACGGCGACGTCTCGGCCTACATTCCGACCAACGTCATTTCCATTACCGATGGTCAGATCTACCTGCAGTCCGAGCTCTTCTTCCAGGGCCAGCGCCCGGCAGTCGACGTGGGTATCTCCGTGTCCCGCGTCGGTGGCGACGCACAGACCAAGGCCATGAAGCAGGTTGCCGGCAATCTTCGTCTTGACCTCGCTTCGTACCAGGAGCTCGCCGGCTTTACGCAGTTCGGCTCCGACCTCGACGAGGCCACGCAAAAGCAGCTTACCCACGGCGCTCGCATGACTGAGCTCCTTAAGCAGCCGCGCTACAAGCCGTTTGAGGTTGGCGAGCAGATTGCAGTTCTGTTTGCAGGCAACGAGGGCTTCCTGGACGACCTGGAGATCGCCGACGTGCTGCCTTTCCGCGCTGAGCTTATCGAGTACCTGGACAACGGCTTTGGCTCGCTGCTCGATAAGGTTCGCGCCAAGAAGATCGACGATGACACCAAGGCTGAGCTTCTGCGCGTTATCGGTGACTTCAAGCAGCAGTTCATGGCCAAGCACCATGCCGATACGACTGGATCAGAGGAGAACTAAGCCCTATGGCCAACCTTCGCGACATTAAGAAGCGAATCTCCTCGGTTACCACGACCAAGCAGATCACGCGCACGATGGAGATGGTCTCTACGGCCAAGATCCGTCGTGCCCTCGATCGCTCCAAGCAGGCCGAGCCCTATAAGGAGGCGCTGACCGACGTCATGTTGACGGTCGCCGGCGACGCCTCCTGCTCGGGCACCGATCCCATGCTACAGAAGCATGAGAGCGTCAAGCATGGCCTGATTGTCGTTATTGCCTCGGACCGCGGCCTTGCCGGCGGTTTCAATACGACGGTGGAGCGCACGGCCGAAAAGCTCGCCGCTTCTTGGGCGAACGATGGCATCGAGTGCGAGATCATTGCGTGTGGACGTAAGCCGGTCACGTATTTCCGCGACCGCGCAAACGTCGTCATGCACTTTGAGGGCAATTCCTCCGAGCCCGATTTTAATCAGGCTCGCATGATTTCCTCTCATATCTGCGATGCGTATCGTGCCGGCGAGCTTGACCGCGTCGAGCTTGTCTACCACCACGCCAAGAACCGCGTGGATCAGGAGCTTCGCGTCGAGCACTTGCTGCCGCTCGATCCCGAGATGATCGCTATGGCCCACGGTCCGCGTAAGAACGAGACCGACGCCCCTAAGCGCATCTCGTCCACGTTCGAGTTCGTGCCCTCTCCCGAGCATGTTCTCGGCAAGCTTGTACCGTCGTATATCCTGACGGTCATCTACCAGGCCCTGATCGATTCGGCGGCTGCCGAGCAGGGTGCACGCCGCAAGGCCATGCACTCCGCGACGGAAAACGCCACCGCGATCATCTCGACCCTTACCCGCACGTATAGTCGCGTGCGCCAGGCTTCGATCACGACCGAGATTAACGAGATCGTCGGCGGAGCCTCAGCATTGGAGGAACAGTAATGGCTAATAACACCGTAAAGCTTGCGGTCGAGGAAGCCACCAAGAAGACGACTGCCGGTGATGGTCGCATCGTGCGTATCATCGGCCCTGTCGTCGACGTCAAGTTTGACGGTGCGGTGCCCCCGATCTACAACGCGCTCACGGTCGAGGCCGAGACCCCGATCGGTCACCTGAGCACGATCCTCGAGGTTGAGAGCCAGCTTCCGGGCGGCGTCGTCCGCACGGTCGCCATGTCCTCGACCGACGGTCTGCAGCGTGGTCTCATTGCCACCGATACCGGTGAGCCCATGAAGATGCCCGTTGGCCCCAAGACACTCGGCCGCATTTGGAACGTCATGGGCAAGCCCGTCGACGGCAAGCCTATGCCCGAGGTGGAGGAGTTCTATCCCATCCACCATGCGGCACCTCGTTTTGACGAGCTCACCACCAAGACCGAGATCTTCGAGACCGGCATCAAGGCCGTCGACCTGCTTGAGCCCTACATCCGTGGCGGCAAGACAGGCCTGTTCGGCGGCGCCGGCGTCGGCAAGACCGTTCTGATTCAGGAGCTCATCAACAACCTCGCCCAGGAGCATGGCGGCACTTCGGTGTTCACCGGCGTCGGCGAGCGTACCCGTGAGGGTACCGACCTTTATCTCGAGATGAGCGAGTCTGGCGTTATCGACAAGACCTGCTTGGTCTACGGTCAGATGAACGAGCCGCCTGGAGCGCGTCTGCGCATCGGTCTGGCCGGCCTTACCACCGCTGAGTACTTCCGCGATCGTGGCCAGGACGTTCTGCTGTTCATTGATAACATTTTCCGCTTCTCCCAGGCCGGTTCCGAGGTTTCCGCACTTCTGGGCCGTATGCCGTCCGCCGTCGGTTACCAGCCCACGCTGGCTACCGAGATGGGCGACCTCCAGGAGCGCATTACCTCGACCAAGACGGGCTCCATTACCTCCGTCCAGGCCGTCTACGTCCCCGCAGACGACCTGACCGACCCGGCGCCTGCCACGACGTTCACCCACCTCGACGCTACCACGGTTCTTTCGCGTAGCATTTCGTCGCTCGGCCTGTTCCCGGCCATCGACCCGCTCGCGTCTTCTTCCGACGCCCTCGATCCCTCGATCGTCGGCGAGGAGCACTACCGTGTCGCCGTCAAGGTCCAGGAGCTCCTGCAGGAGTACTCCGACCTTCAGGACATCATCGCCATTCTGGGTATGGACGAGCTGTCCGAGGAGCAGCGCCTTACGGTCAACCGTGCCCGTAAGATCCAGCAGTTCCTCTCGCAGTCCTTCCACGTTGCCGAGAAGTTCACCGGCAACCCCGGCGTCTACGTCCGTGTCGAGGATACCGTCCGCTCCTTCGCCGAGATTGTCGACGGCAAGGCCGATGACCTGCCCGAGCAGGCTTTCCGCTATGCCTCCACGATTGAGGACGTGCGCGAGCGCGCCCGCAAGATGGGGGAGAAGTAGGTTATGCGTATCCGCATCGTGTGCCCCGTGAGCCTCGCCTATGAGGGTGACGCTGCGTTTGTGTCGATTCCGTCTACGGATGGCGAGTTTGGCGTTCTGCCTGCTCACTCCAGCGAAATCTGCACGATCGACCGCGGTTACGTTCGCGTTTCCGATAAGGCCATGGGCACTGTCGACCACACGTTTGCCGTGGCCGGCGGCTATGCCCAGGTTGCGGACGATGTCGTGACCGTTCTCGCCGAGCGCGCTTGCGATTTGGCGACCGTCGATGCCGACAAGGTTAAAGCTGATATTCAAGGTTTTGAAGAGAAGCTGGGTAATTTGTCGGAGGATGATGCACGCCGCGCCTACCTCTATAATGAAATCGCATGGTGTAAGCTCAAGCTTGCCCAATAGTCAAACGATTTAGCGTTCGACCATTTGCGAACACATCATGCCCGGGATGGCCCAGCCACCCCGGGCATGCTTTTTGAAAGGGTAGACCTTGGATATTATCCGCGTTGAGGGTGGCCACGCCATCGGAGGCTCCGTGCCCGTCTCGGGTGCCAAGAACTCCGCGCTCAAACTCATGGCGGCAACGCTTCTGGCGCCGGGCAAGACGACGCTGCAGAACGTGCCCGATATTTCCGATGTCCACGTGATGGGCAAGGTGCTCAAGGGTATGGGCGCTACGATCGATGTTCTCGACGAGCACACGCTCGAGATCGATACCTCCCAGGTCGATTCTTGGGAGGCTCCCTACGAGCTCGTCGCCAAGATGCGCGCCTCCACGGCTGTGATGGGTCCCCTGCTGGGTCGCTTCCATCGCGCCAAGATCGCCATGCCGGGCGGCTGCAACCTGGGTGCTCGCAAGATCGATATGCATATCCTGGGTCTCGAGGCTCTGGGCGTCGAGTTCGACACCGCCCACGGCTACATCAACGCCAGTGCTCCCCAGGGTCTGCACGGCACCACCGTCACGCTCGAATTCGCGAGCGTGGGCGCCACCGAGAACCTCATCATGGCTGCCGTGCGCGCACAGGGCACCACGGTTATCGACAACGCTGCCCGCGAGCCCGAGATCGTCGACCTTGCCAACATGCTCAACGAGATGGGTGCCAAGATCGTCGGCGCAGGCACGCCCGTCGTGACCATCGAGGGCGTGGAGGAGCTGCATCCCGTTACCCATTGCGTGGTGGGTGACCGCATCGAGGCCGGCACCTTTATCGTCGCCGGCGCCCTCATGGCCGATGAGCGCGGCGTCGATGTTACGGGCTTCTGCCCCATCCACCTGGGAATGGTGCTCAAAAAGATGGAACTTATGGGCATCGAGTGCGAGCGTATCGAGAGCGGCGTCCACGTCAATCGCGTCGAGCGCATCAGGCCGGTCGATATCCAGACGCTTCCGTTCCCGGGTTTCCCGACCGACATGCAGGCGCAGATCATGGTGCTTTCGGCCCTTGCCGACGGAAGCTCCGTAATTACCGAGAACATCTTCGAGAACCGCTTCATGTTCGCCTCCGAGCTCGTGCGTATGGGTGCCGATATTCGTATCGAGAGCCATCACGCCATGATTCACGGCGTCAAGGGCTTCTCGGGCGCACAGGTCACCTCACCCGACCTGCGTGGCGGCGCGGCGCTTGTGGTTGCCGGTCTTATCGCCGATGGCGTTACCGAGGTCTCGGCCATCCATCACATCAAACGTGGCTACGAGCAGTTTGTCGAAAAGCTGCAGGCGCTTGGCGCGCATGTCGAACATGCCACCGTTCCCGATCCCGTCATCTACTAATGCAGGTTGCCTATGTTTAACAAGAAACCCCTAGCGGATAACACCCGAAGACCCTCGACTGGTGCGCAGGCCAAGATCTACAGCCGTGACAATGTCGCACGCTATTCCGAGCGCGCCCGTCAGCGCCGTCGCGGCCGCACGGTTCGCCGCGTAGCTCTCATCGCCGTACTCGGCGTGCTGCTGAGCGCCACGACTGCTGCGGGTCTGTGGTTTGCCACTATCATGGGCAAGCTTGGCGACTCCAATGTCATTACCAACAACCTGCGCCAGATTCTGGTCGATACCGATGAGGCAAAAGATCCGTTCTACGTGTTGCTTCTTGGTACCGACGGTCGTCCGGGCGAGGATACGTATCGTGCCGACTCGATTATCCTGGCACGCATCGACCCCACGCAAAAGCAGGCGACGCTCATTTCCGTTCCGCGCGACACCAAGGTCGTGTACAAGGGCGAGACCATGAAGATCAACGCCTGCCACACCGTTGGCGGCGCCGAGGCCATGGTCCAGGCGGTCAACGAGCTGTGCGGCGTGCAGATTTCTCACTATGCCGAGGTCAGCTTTGACGGCATGCAGTCGCTTATTGATTCGGTTGGCGGTATCGACATCAACGCGACCGACGACGTCGACGATCCCGAGCACCTGGATATTAAGATTACCGCTGGTCAGCAGCATATGGACGGCGCTACTGCCCTTACCTATGCCCGCTGCCGCTACACCTATGCCGACGGCGATTACACGCGCATGCGCCATCAGCGTCAGGTGCTTGGCGCCCTTGCCAACCAGATTCTCAATAACTTCGATGCCACGAAGATCTTTGGCCTGGTTAATTCGCTGTCCGATATGCTCGTAACCGATATGAGCGTTCAGGATATCGTCTCCACGGTTAATGCCATGCGCGGCATGGATGTCGAGGGCATCTACTCGGCCAACCTGCCTTCGTATGCTGACGACAGCACTATGATCGACGGCGTGAGCTATGTCTTTGTCTACGAAGACGAGCTTAAGGAAATGATGGCCCGCGTCGACGCCGGTGAGGATCCCAAGGGCCCCAACACCATGGGCCTTTCAGACGGCTCCAGCTCCACGATCGGTGGCCTCAACAACAATACGTCCGAGGACTACGCATATGGCACCGCGACCTCGTCGGGTGGCTCGGACGATTCCGACGATTCGAGCGACGGCTCCGATTACTACGAAGAGCCCACCGGTGACGGCAACGGCTACGAAGCCAACTACTAGGGTTACGCGGGCTTACCAGCCCGCGTAACGGCTCGACGCTGCGCGCCGCCCAAGGCGACAATTTGTCATTCAAAAGGCAGGGCATGACCAGAAGGTCAATGCCCTGCCTTTTTCATGCCAACTTGTTCGCTCTGGACGTCGCTCGCTGACGTTGGCTCAACCTGCGATGCCGACTACTTTTCTTGCACCAAAAAACGCCCCGTTCTCGGTTGAGGACGGGGCGATTCGTCTCTTGGGCTCATGCAGCCAGGCTTATGCAAAGCGGGCGACGAGCTCCTGCAGGACGTCGGTCATCTTGACGAGCGAGCTGACCGGGACAAACTCGTTGACGCCGTGGTAACAGTAGCCGCCTGTCGAGAGGTTGGGGCAGGGCAGGCCGCGGAACGACAGCTGTGCGCCGTCGGTGCCGCCGCGAATCGGCAGTACTTGGGGCTCAACGCCGCAGGCAAGGTAGGCTTCCTTGGCAACATCAATAAGCTCGGGATAGTCACGAACGATCTCGGCCATATTTCGATACTGCTGCTTAATCTCGACCGTTACGCGCTCCTCGCCCAGTCGCTGGTTGAGCAGTGCGGCGGCGGCATTCATCAGCTCGAGTTTCTGCTGGAACTTGGCGGCATCGTGATCACGGACGATATAGCGCGCCGTGGCATGGTCGACCGTTGCCGAGACGCCCTCAAGGTGATAGAAGCCCTCGTAGCCCTCGGTGTATTCCGGGCGCTGCTCGTAGGGGAGCAGGGCGTTGAAGTCGCAGAACAGGTTGCCCGCGTTGACCATGCGCCCCTTGGCGTCGCCGGGGTGAATGGACTGGCCCTCAAAGCGAACGGTTGCCTCGGCGGCGTTGAAGCACTCCCACTCAAGCTCGCCAACCGGACCGCCGTCGACCGTGTAAGCGTACTTGCAGCCGAAGGCCTCGATATCCAACAGCTCGGCACCGTGACCGATTTCCTCGTCCGGGCAGAAGCAAATGCCGAGCGCGGGATGGGGCAGGGAGGGATCCTGCGCGATGCGTGCGACAAGCGCCATGATTTCGGCGACACCCGCCTTGTCGTCGGCGCCCAGCAGCGTAGTTCCGTCGGTGCAGACAAGGTCCTCACCCACCAGGTTGTTGAGGGCAGGAAGTTTGGCGGTGCTCATGGACACGGGCTTGCCGTCGACGATGCCGCAAACCAGATCGCCGCCATCGTAGTGCACGATGTGCGGCGCTACGCCGGCGCCCGGCGCGACCTCGGTGGTATCGAGGTGCGCGATCAGGCCCAGGGCGGGCTTATTCTCGGAACCGGCGCTAGCGGGAATGTGCGCGCAGACATAGGCGTTTTCGGTTACATGGGCATCGGTTGCACCCAGCTCGCGCAGTTCTTCGGCAAGCACGTTGGCAAGGTCGAACTGTACGGTGCTCGACGGCACCTGGTCGCAGTTGGCATCCTCGGACTGCGTGTTGATCTGGACATAGCGCAAAAAACGCTCGAGGACGTCGGGGTCCGTGGTGGTGTTTTCCATAAAGATCGCTCCAATCTTGGTCGTCGTGTGCAACAAGAACTCTAGCACGGTATGCCGCGGCATACCGCGACGCTTGGATGGGGTAGAATCAGCCATTGAGTGCAGAAGGGACGGATGTTCATGGATACGACAAATAGCTCGCGCGAGCTACACCTAACGGTGGCGAACGAAGACTACTTGGAGTGCATGGTTCGCATCGAAAGCGAAGATGGGGAGACCGGCGGCGTGCGGTCGGTCGATATCGCACAGCGCCTTGGCGTCTCGAAGGCATCGGTCAACAAGGCGGTTTCGGCTCTCAAGGCATCTGAACTTGTCGAACAGTCTCACTACGGCAAAGTTATCCTGACTGACCGTGGGCGCGAGGTCGGCTCGGCTATCTGGTATCGCCATCGTCTGGTCCGCACGTTTTTGGTTCAGGAGCTCGGTGTCGAATTTGAGCGAGCCGATTCCGAGGCCTGCATGATGGAGCATGCTCTATCCGAGGACACGATGAACCGCTGGCTCGCCTATCTCGAAAAGCAGGGAATCAGCGTCGAGGAATAGCGGGATATATATGGATACGAGTTATTACAACCGCTTTGGTGCCGAGGAACTTACGCGCCGCTTGTCGAGCGAGACCTTGTTGGCGCAGGGCCCCATGGGCAGTGTTCTGTTGAGTGAGTACGATGCCGCCGACATTCCACCGGCGTTTTGGAATCTGGCAGAGCCGCAGACCGTTTCTCGTATCCATCGCTTGTATGTCGCCGCCGGCGCGCAGGTGCTCATTACCAACACCTTTCAGGCATCAAGCTATGCCCTCAAGCACGACCAGATTGCGCCGTCCGTGGCGGAGGTCAATCGCGGGGCCGTCGACGATGCTCGCCAGGCGCACCCACAGCTGCTGCTGGGCTCGATGGGCCCGATTTGTATTGAGTGGTTTGCCGAGGACTCTGCCGAGTATCGTGAAATCCGAGGCATTGCGCGCGAACAAGCGCACGCCTTGCTCAATGCTGGTGTTGACGGTCTGCTGATCGAGACGGTGACGTCTATCCGTAATTTGCAGCCCATGCTTGCCGGCGCCCGAGATGCCGCCGACGGTATGCCTGTCCTGGTGAGTTTTGTCGTTGACGATAAAGGCGACCTGTTGGGCGATGGCCTCAACATCGAGGCAGCCGTTTTGTACGCCGAAAAACACGGCGCAAACTCGGTTGGTGTTAATTGCTGTTCGCTTGCGGCCGCGAACGCGGCGGTGTCCAGGATGGTTGCATCGGCGACTACTCCCGTCACGGTGCGTCCCAACGCGGGAAATCCGGTTCAGACACAGGATGGTCCCGTGTGGCATGAGGACCCCGAAGCCTTCGCTCGCGCATGCGTCGAGTGGAAGCGGGCGGGCGCCGCAATGGTAGGCAGCTGCTGCGGAACCACGGCGGTTACGACAGCCGCTATGGCAGATGCGCTCAATATATAGAACCCGAAAATGGGAGTATCGAATCACCGCCCCCGCTGGGGCGGTTTTTTTGTTGTCGGTGCGCACCTCGACGCTTTTGCCTAAACGGTGAACGAGCGTGCCGGCGGCTTGCCGGATGCCCGTTGCGGGTATACCTCATGCGTACCATGATCCAAACACTGCGAGGTGTCTGCGCGTGTGCGCGATAATTCACTTTGGAACTGACGGTTGGCGAGCTCGCGTCGACGGAGACTTTACTATCAACAACGTCGCTCGTGTCACTGATGCTATCGGCAGGCTATGGCAAAAGACGAATCCCGGTAAAACGGTATATGTAGGATTTGATACTCGGCCGCAAGCGCGCGAGTTCGCCGAGCTCGCGGCGGGCGTGATTGCCGCCCACGGGCTCGATGCCGTGCTCGTGTCTCGACCGGTGCCGACTCCCGCTCTAACGTGGGCGGCTGCGTATGACGGCGAGGCATGCGGCGCGCTTATGGTGACGGGCTCACATCATCCGCAGGGCTATCTATGCCTCAAGCTGCGGATGGGTGATGGCTCGACGGCCAACCAGGATGTCATCGAAGAGCTCGAGGAGACGATGGCCGCCGAGCCGCTGGGGCTTGAGGGGCAATACCGCACGGCAGATATAATTCCCGACTATATGCGAGCGGTGGCATCGTTTGTCGACGCGGATGCCATTCGCGCCGCGCATATGCGTGTGGTGGTTGACCCCATGGGCGGAGCTGCGCAGGGATATCTTGCCGACTTGCTTCGAGAGCTTGGCGTCGAAGTCCATGAGATTCACGCCGACGAGACGACCGATAGGGGAGATATCTGCCCCGACCCGGTCGAGCCGTGGGTGGATGCTTGTGAGCGCGCAGTTGTCGAAGACGGGGCGTGCGCCGGTCTGGTGACTGATGGCGACGCCGATCGTATCGGCGCGGTTGATGAGCGCGGCAGATATATACATCCACATCAGATCATGGCGCTCGTTTTGGGCGATTTGGTCCAGTATCGCAATCTGAAGGGACGCGTCGTCGTCAACCTTTCATGCTCCACGCTTGTGCGTCGCATTGCCGAGGCACTCGGCTGCCGCGTGGTCATCAAGCCCGTCGGTTTTAAATATATAGCCGCCGAGATGAAGAAGGGCGGCGTTCTCGTGGGCGGTGAAGAGGCCGGTGGTATCGGTATCGCCGCGCACATGCCCGAGCGCGACGGCATCCTTGCCTGCCTGATTTTGTGCGAGCTCATGGCCAAGACCGGCGCGCCCTTGGGCGTGCTTATCGATCAGCTCGAGGCGAGCTTTGGCAAGACGAGTTACGGACGTCGAGATTTGCGCCTTGAGGCCGAGGATGCCGAGACGTTGCGCACGCTGCTTCCCGGAGTGAATCCCAAGTCGATATGCGGCAAGGTACCGCAGAGCGTAAGTCATATGGATGGCTTGCGTCTGGCATTTGAAGATGACACCTGGCTGCTGATCCGTCCCAGCGGGACCGAACCGGTGGTGCGCGTGTACGCCGAGGGCTTTTCGGTGGAGGAGCGTGATGAGCTGCTGGATGCCGGCTGCGCTTTGGCCAGGGGTGCATATCGGCTGTAGCCAAGGGGCCTCTCTATATAAAGATGTGCTCGGCGAGCGGTAGCAAACGACTGGCAAACGTCAGTCAGAGGCATAGTTGTGTAGGAAATGTGTGCGCTCAGATTCCCGCCCCCGGGGCCCCTCCGGTCTGGCAATATATCTCCTTGCCGCGCGGCCCGGTCGAACCGGATGGACCGCACAGCGTGCACCTTGAGAACCGGATACTGCGAGGATGGACACTTACTTCAGTGTCGCATCCGGGCAGACATCGAACCATTTGAAATGGTCTAACTTGGATTTGTTTTTCGCAAGGCCGCCGAGAGGCGGCCCCGAGAAATTCCTTTTCCTATACTAAAACCATATGAATCGAACGGAACCGATCAGCGAATGACTGAGAGGACCGGACGGGCTCGAAGCCCAACATATTTGGACGGAGAGTTCGATCCTGGCTCAGGATGAACGCTGGCGGCGCGCCTAACACATGCAAGTCGAACGGCACCCCTCTCCGGAGGGAAGCGAGTGGCGAACGGCTGAGTAACACGTGGAGAACCTGCCCCCTCCCCCGGGATAGCCGCCCGAAAGGACGGGTAATACCGGATACCCCGGGGTGCCGCATGGCACCCCGGCTAAAGCCCCGACGGGAGGGGATGGCTCCGCGGCCCATCAGGTAGACGGCGGGGTGACGGCCCACCGTGCCGACAACGGGTAGCCGGGTTGAGAGACCGACCGGCCAGATTGGGACTGAGACACGGCCCAGACTCCTACGGGAGGCAGCAGTGGGGAATCTTGCGCAATGGGGGGAACCCTGACGCAGCGACGCCGCGTGCGGGACGGAGGCCTTCGGGTCGTAAACCGCTTTCAGCAGGGAAGAGTCAAGACTGTACCTGCAGAAGAAGCCCCGGCTAACTACGTGCCAGCAGCCGCGGTAATACGTAGGGGGCGAGCGTTATCCGGATTCATTGGGCGTAAAGCGCGCGTAGGCGGCCCGGCAGGCCGGGGGTCGAAGCGGGGGGCTCAACCCCCCGAAGCCCCCGGAACCTCCGCGGCTTGGGTCCGGTAGGGGAGGGTGGAACACCCGGTGTAGCGGTGGAATGCGCAGATATCGGGTGGAACACCGGTGGCGAAGGCGGCCCTCTGGGCCGAGACCGACGCTGAGGCGCGAAAGCTGGGGGAGCGAACAGGATTAGATACCCTGGTAGTCCCAGCCGTAAACGATGGACGCTAGGTGTGGGGGGACGATCCCCCCGTGCCGCAGCCAACGCATTAAGCGTCCCGCCTGGGGAGTACGGCCGCAAGGCTAAAACTCAAAGGAATTGACGGGGGCCCGCACAAGCAGCGGAGCATGTGGCTTAATTCGAAGCAACGCGAAGAACCTTACCAGGGCTTGACATATGGGTGAAGCGGGGGAGACCCCGTGGCCGAGAGGAGCCCATACAGGTGGTGCATGGCTGTCGTCAGCTCGTGTCGTGAGATGTTGGGTTAAGTCCCGCAACGAGCGCAACCCCCGCCGCGTGTTGCCATCGGGTGATGCCGGGAACCCACGCGGGACCGCCGCCGTCAAGGCGGAGGAGGGCGGGGACGACGTCAAGTCATCATGCCCCTTATGCCCTGGGCTGCACACGTGCTACAATGGCCGGTACAGAGGGATGCCACCCCGCGAGGGGGAGCGGATCCCGGAAAGCCGGCCCCAGTTCGGATTGGGGGCTGCAACCCGCCCCCATGAAGTCGGAGTTGCTAGTAATCGCGGATCAGCATGCCGCGGTGAATGCGTTCCCGGGCCTTGTACACACCGCCCGTCACACCACCCGAGTCGTCTGCACCCGAAGTCGCCGGCCCAACCGCAAGGGGGGAGGCGCCGAAGGTGTGGAGGGTGAGGGGGGTGAAGTCGTAACAAGGTAGCCGTACCGGAAGGTGCGGCTGGATCACCTCCTTTCTAGGGAGATAAATCTTCTAGAGAGATCAACTTAACTCGAATAGAGGGCAGGAGCCCGTCCGGCAGATGTCTTCCCGGTACGTCCCCGCAGCACCCGGTCCCCGGGGTCGCACCCGCGTACCTTGAGAGCCGCATAGCGATAGGAGAGAGATGGAAGATCCAATTCTTCCAGACTCGATTCTTTTCTGCGATTTAAACAGAGAATGATAGCAATCATTCATCCGATCCAAACAAGAAGAATTCACTTATATATGAGTGAGGAGCATCTGATCGCGAGCACAGTACATACACTGTGCCGCGGTATGAGATACCCGAATTGCGACATACGAGCGCTATTCATGATATCGATTAATTAATTTTAGCGACACGTGGATATCCCGCGGGCCCGATGCGGTCCCGCAAGATACCACGGGCGCACGGCGGATGCCTTGGCACAGGGAGCCGATGAAGGACGCGGCAAGCTGCGATAATCCCCGGCGAGGAGCACACATCCTTCGACCCGGGGGTCTCCGAATGGGCGAACCCATCCACAGCAGTGTGGATATCCCCACCCCGAACACATAGGGGCGGGGAGGACGACCCGGGGAACTGAAACATCTAAGTACCCGGAGGAGAGGAAATCAATCTCGAGACTCCCCGAGTAGCGGCGAGCGAAAGGGGACCGATGGCCAAACCGTCGAGCGGGCATACCCGGCAGGGGTTCCGCCGACGGGGTTGCAGGGCCGCGCATCCGGGGGCTGCCGCCCCCGGGCGCAGGTCCGGCTGGGGAGCGGAACGGCATGGGAGGGCCGGCCGCAGCGGGTGACAGCCCCGTACGCGAACCCAGACCGGACGGCGCGACGCGGTCCCTGAGTAGGGCCGGGCACGTGAAACCCGGTCCGAACCTGGGTGGACCACCATCCAAGCCTGAGTACTACCCTGTGACCGATAGCGCACCAGTACCGTGAGGGAAAGGTGAAAAGCACCCCGGGAGGGGAGTGAAACAGTACCTGAAACCGTGCGCCCACGAGCAGTCGGAGCACCCTTTTAGGGTGTGACGGCGTGCCTTTTGTAGAATGAGCCAGCGAGTCGCTGGCGCGGGGCGAGGTTAACCGAAAGGGAGCCGGAGCGAAAGCGAGCCTTAACAGGGCGACTTGAGTCCCGCGCCGCGGACGCGAAGCCGGGTGAGCTATCCGTGGGCAGGCTGAAGCGGGGGTAAGACCCCGTGGAGGGCCGAACGCACGTCGGTTGAAAACGGCGGCGATGACCTGCGGATAGGGGTGAAAGGCCAATCAAACCCGGAGATATCTCGTTCTCCCCGAAATAGCTTTAGGGCTAGCGTCGCGCGTTCACCGCCGGAGGTAGAGCACCGGATGGACGAGGGGGCTTCGCCGCCTACCGAATCCAACCGAACTCCGAATGCCGGCGGCCCAGAGCGCGGCAGTCAGAGCATGTGGGCTAAGCTGTGTGCTCGAGAGGGAAACAGCCCGGACCGCCCGCTAAGGTCCCCAAGTTCCAGCCGAGTGGCAAAGGATGTGCGTCCGCCCAGACAACCAGGATGTTGGCTTAGAAGCAGCCATGCATTCAAAGAGTGCGTAACAGCTCACTGGTCGAGTGGACATGCGCCGACAATACACGGGGCTAAGCTGGACACCGAAGCGGCGGGATTTTATTCATTAGAATCGGTAGGGGAGCTTCCCATGGGCGGAGAAGCCGTCAGGGCGACCGACGGTGGAGCGCATGGGAGTGAGAATGCTGGCATGAGTAGCGAGAGACGAGAGAGTAACTCGTCCGCCGTGAACCCGAGGTTTCCTGGGCAAGGCTAATCCTCCCAGGGTCAGTCGGGGGCTAAGGCGAGGCCGGGAGGCGTAGCCGACGCGCAGCAGGCAGACATTCCTGCACCGCGCACGCGGCGCTACGACCGACGGGGCGACGGATGGGGGTGGCTCGGCGGGGTTCTGGACGTCCCCGTGATGGAGCGCGGCCCGCGGACCAGGGAAATCCGGTCCGCACGAGGGCGAGGCTCCGGACGAAGCGACTGAGCGAAGCGAGTGAGCCCGAGGTCCCTAGAAAAACCCCTAGGCAGGCGCGTGCGCGCCCGTACCGCAAACCGACACAGGTGGGTGGGTAGAACATACCGAGGCGATCGGGTCAACCATGGTCAAGGAACTCGGCACAATGGCCCCGTAACTTCGGGAGAAGGGGTGCCCGCGCGTACGTGAACGGACTTGCTCCGGGAGCGGAGGCGGGCCGCAGTGGAGAGGCCCAAGCGACTGTTTACCAAAAACACAGGACTCTGCAGAAGCCGCAAGGCGACGTATAGGGTCTGACGCCTGCCCGGTGCCGGAAGGTCACGCGGAGGGGTTAGCCGTTAAGGCGAGGCCCCGAAGCCAAGCCCCGGTAAACGGCGGCCGTAACTATAACGGTCCTAAGGTAGCGAAATTCCTTGTCGGGTAAGTTCCGACCTGCACGAAAGGCGCAACGACTTGGGCGCTGTCTCGACCATGGACCCGGTGAAATTGCACTGGTCGTGAAGATGCGACTTACCCGCGGAAGGACGGAAAGACCCCGTGAACCTTCACTGCAGCTTGGCATTGGCCGCTGGTCCCGCGTGTAGAGGATAGGCAGGAGGCATCGATCCGGAGGCGCCAGCCCCCGGGGAGCCGCCCTTGGAATACTGCCCTCGCGCGACCGGCGTCCTAACCCGAGGCCGTCAACCGGCTCGGGGACCGTGCCAGGCGGGCAGTTTGACTGGGGCGGTCGCCTCCTAAAGGGTAACGGAGGCGCGCGAAGGTCCGCTCGGGACGGTCGGCAACCGTCCTTTTGAATGCAAGAGTACAAGCGGGCTTGACTGCGAGGCCCACAAGCCGAGCAGGTGCGAAAGCAGGCTCTAGTGATCCGGCGGCCCCGAGTGGGTGGGCCGTCGCTCAACGGATAAAAGGTACTCCGGGGATAACAGGCTGATCTTGCCCAAGAGTCCACATCGACGGCAAGGTTTGGCACCTCGATGTCGGCTCATCGCATCCTGGGGCTGGAGCAGGTCCCAAGGGTACGGCTGTTCGCCGTTTAAAGCGGTACGCGAGCTGGGTTCAGAACGTCGTGAGACAGTTCGGTCCCTATCCTCCGTGGGCGCAGGAGAATCGATGGAGGCTGCCCCCAGTACGAGAGGACCGGGGTGGACGCACCTCCGGTGAACCGGTTGTCGACCAACGGCACGGCCGGGTAGCCGCGTGCGGCGCGGATAACCGCTGAAGGCATCTAAGCGGGAAGCCGTTCCAGGGATTAGTTCTCCTTCCGGTAAGGGCCCAGGTAGACTACCTGGTCGATAGACGGCAGGTGCAAGGACGGCGACGTCCTCAGCCGAGCCGCACTAATCGCCCGAGCTCTTCCGGAACCGCACCTCGCGGCCCGCGGGACAAGCGCCCATGCGCGGTCCGGGCACGAGGATGCCCCCGAGTCACCTTTCCTATACGCCATGCGGCCCCCAGGGCACGTGAGAGGGACACCCGGACACCGAGAACGGTGGGCGCCGCCCACCGGTCAGCGGCCAGAGCATGGGGGGCACGCCCGGTCCCGTTCCGAACCCGGAAGCTAAGCCCCATCGCGCCGAGAGTACTGCGGGGTCAGCCCGTGGGAGGCCAGGGCGCCGCTGACCGGTGGACGGCACCGAGCCGCCATTGGGAATGTAGAAGGGGGAGGCCTCGCGGCCTTCCCCTTTTTTGCGTTTATAGGCAACATTCTTTTTGCAATTAAATCAATTTAATCATCCACCGCTGAATATAGACGTTCACCGTTCTTTTGTCGGTTCTCTGTTCTCAATGGACTAATATTTGCTTTAGCGCACTGCTGCGCTTGTCCTGTTTTACACGGGTCGTTTTATTGATTGTGACGGAAGGACTCACATGGCAGATGTTCATGAGCTGCTTGATACTTGGATTGCCAATGTCAAGGACGAGGAGCTCCTCGCTGAGCTTAACACGATGAAGGAGCAGGGTGATGAGGACGCCATCACCGACGCTTTCTTCCAGGATCTCGCCTTCGGTACTGCTGGCCTTCGCGGCACTATCGGTGCGGGCACTAACCGTATGAATATCTATACGGTCGGTCGTGCGACCCAGGGATTCGCTGACTACCTCAATGCGACCTTCGAGCATCCGACGGTCGCCATCGCTCGCGATAGCCGCAATAAAGGTGAGCTGTTCGTTAAGACGACGGCTGCCATTCTTGCAGCAAACGGCGTGACTGCTCTCGTGTATCCTAAGATTTCTCCCGTGCCGACGCTTTCCTGGGCCGTCCGCGACCTTAAGTGCTCCGGTGGTATTTGCATGACCGCTAGCCATAATCCGGCGCCTTATAACGGCTATAAGGCCTATGGCCCCGACGGCTGCCAGATCACCAGTGAGGCCGCCGATGCAATTTCTAAGGCTATCGCCGAGACCGATGCGTTTACCGGCGTGAAGTCTATGGACTTCGATGAGGCTGTTGAGCAGGGCCTTGTCAAGTGGATTGACGACTCCTGTCTCGAGCGTTATTACGAGGCCGTCCTCGCTCGCGGCGTGACGAACCTTTCTGCCGAGGAAATTGCCGGCGCTCCGCTTAAGCTTGTCTACACGCCGCTCAACGGTACGGGCCTTATCCCCGTTACTACGGTTCTTGAGCGCGCTGGCATCACCGATGTCACGGTTGTTCCCGAGCAGAAGGAGCCTAACGGCGATTTCCCGACCTGCCCGTATCCTAACCCCGAGATCCGTCAGGCTATGCAGAAGGGCATCGATCTCTGCGAGCAGGTTCACCCCGATCTGCTGCTTGCGACCGATCCCGACGCCGACCGTGTTGGCGTTGCTGTCAAGAATGGTGATGACTACCTGCTGTTGACCGGTAACGAGATGGGCGTCCTGCTGCTCGACTATATTTGCAAGACCCGTGCCGCTCGCGGCGAGGATCTCACAAAGAAGGTCGTGGTCACTACCATTGTTTCTTCCGCCATGGTCGATGCTCTGGCCGAGGAGTATGGCTTTGAGCTCCGTCGCTGCCTGACGGGCTTCAAGTACATCGGTGACATCATTACCTCGCTTTCCGATACTGGTGAAGTCGATCGCTTTATCTTCGGTTTCGAGGAGAGCTACGGCTATCTGGCCGGTGATCACGTACGCGACAAGGACGCGGTGAGCACTTCGCTGCTGATTTGCCAGATGGCTCAGTATTACAAGCTGCAGGGTAAGAACCTCGCCGACGCGATGCACGAGCTTTACGAGAAGTATGGCTACTATCACAACAAGACGATTTCGCTGAGCTATCCGGGTGCTGAGGGTGCTGCAAAGATGGCGGGCATCATGGCCGGTCTGCGCGAGAATCCGCCTGCGGAGCTCGCAGGGTCCAAGATCGAGACTGTTGTGGACTACAACACCTGCGTGAACGGCCTGCCCAAGGCAAACGTCATCGAGTTCGATCTCGAGGGCGGCAACAAGGGCATTGTCCGTCCGTCTGGTACCGAGCCTAAGATCAAGCTGTACATCTTCGCTAAGGGCGCGGATGCAGCTGAGGCGGATGCGGTGCTTGATTCCATCGAGGAATCTGGTCGCAAGCTGTTGGCCTAAGGGTTTGAAATCCTATTTCCATAGATAGGCGGAGGAGGGGATCTCGGATACGAGGTCCCCTCCTTTTTGGATTTAAAGGCGGATGATTCTTGGTTGTGTAGGAAATGTGTGCGTCCAGATTCCCGCCCCCGGGGCCCCTCCGGTCTGGCAATATATCTCCTTGCCGCGCGGCCCGGTCGAACCGGATGGACCGCACAGCGTGCACCTTGAGAACCGGATACTGCGAGGATGGACACTTACTTCAGTGTCGCATCCGGGCAGACATCGAACCATTTGAAATGGTCTAACTTGGATTTGTTTTTCGCAAGGCCGCCGAGAGGCGGCCCCGAGAAATTCCTTTTCCTATACTAAAACCATATGAATCGAACGGAACCGATCAGCTAATAGTTGTGAGGACCGGACGGGCTCGAAGCCCAACATATTTGGACGGAGAGTTCGATCCTGGCTCAGGATGAACGCTGGCGGCGCGCCTAACACATGCAAGTCGAACGGCACCTGCCTTCGGGCAGAAGCGAGTGGCGAACGGCTGAGTAACACGTGGAGAACCTGCCCCCTCCCCCGGGATAGCCGCCCGAAAGGACGGGTAATACCGGATACCCCGGGGTGCCGCATGGCACCCCGGCTAAAGCCCCGACGGGAGGGGATGGCTCCGCGGCCCATCAGGTAGACGGCGGGGTGACGGCCCACCGTGCCGACAACGGGTAGCCGGGTTGAGAGACCGACCGGCCAGATTGGGACTGAGACACGGCCCAGACTCCTACGGGAGGCAGCAGTGGGGAATCTTGCGCAATGGGGGGAACCCTGACGCAGCGACGCCGCGTGCGGGACGGAGGCCTTCGGGTCGTAAACCGCTTTCAGCAGGGAAGAGTCAAGACTGTACCTGCAGAAGAAGCCCCGGCTAACTACGTGCCAGCAGCCGCGGTAATACGTAGGGGGCGAGCGTTATCCGGATTCATTGGGCGTAAAGCGCGCGTAGGCGGCCCGGCAGGCCGGGGGTCGAAGCGGGGGGCTCAACCCCCCGAAGCCCCCGGAACCTCCGCGGCTTGGGTCCGGTAGGGGAGGGTGGAACACCCGGTGTAGCGGTGGAATGCGCAGATATCGGGTGGAACACCGGTGGCGAAGGCGGCCCTCTGGGCCGAGACCGACGCTGAGGCGCGAAAGCTGGGGGAGCGAACAGGATTAGATACCCTGGTAGTCCCAGCCGTAAACGATGGACGCTAGGTGTGGGGGGACGATCCCCCCGTGCCGCAGCCAACGCATTAAGCGTCCCGCCTGGGGAGTACGGCCGCAAGGCTAAAACTCAAAGGAATTGACGGGGGCCCGCACAAGCAGCGGAGCATGTGGCTTAATTCGAAGCAACGCGAAGAACCTTACCAGGGCTTGACATATGGGTGAAGCGGGGGAGACCCCGTGGCCGAGAGGAGCCCATACAGGTGGTGCATGGCTGTCGTCAGCTCGTGTCGTGAGATGTTGGGTTAAGTCCCGCAACGAGCGCAACCCCCGCCGCGTGTTGCCATCGGGTGATGCCGGGAACCCACGCGGGACCGCCGCCGTCAAGGCGGAGGAGGGCGGGGACGACGTCAAGTCATCATGCCCCTTATGCCCTGGGCTGCACACGTGCTACAATGGCCGGTACAGAGGGATGCCACCCCGCGAGGGGGAGCGGATCCCGGAAAGCCGGCCCCAGTTCGGATTGGGGGCTGCAACCCGCCCCCATGAAGTCGGAGTTGCTAGTAATCGCGGATCAGCATGCCGCGGTGAATGCGTTCCCGGGCCTTGTACACACCGCCCGTCACACCACCCGAGTCGTCTGCACCCGAAGTCGCCGGCCCAACCGCAAGGGGGGAGGCGCCGAAGGTGTGGAGGGTGAGGGGGGTGAAGTCGTAACAAGGTAGCCGTACCGGAAGGTGCGGCTGGATCACCTCCTTTCTAGGGAGATAAATCTTCTAGAGAGATCAACTTAACTCGAATAGAGGGCAGGAGCCCGTCCGGCAGATGTCTTCCCGGTACGTCCCCGCAGCACCCGGTCCCCGGGGTCGCACCCGCGTACCTTGAGAGCCGCATAGCGATAGGAGAGAGATGGAAGATCCAATTCTTCCAGACTCGATTCTTTTCTGCGATTTAAACAGAGAATGATAGCAATCATTCATCCGATCCAAACAAGAAGAATTCACTTATATATGAGTGAGGAGCATCTGATCGCGAGCACAGTACATACACTGTGCCGCGGTATGAGATACCCGAATTGCGACATACGAGCGCTATTCATGATATCGATTAATTAATTTTAGCGACACGTGGATATCCCGCGGGCCCGATGCGGTCCCGCAAGATACCACGGGCGCACGGCGGATGCCTTGGCACAGGGAGCCGATGAAGGACGCGGCAAGCTGCGATAATCCCCGGCGAGGAGCACACATCCTTCGACCCGGGGGTCTCCGAATGGGCGAACCCATCCACAGCAGTGTGGATATCCCCACCCCGAACACATAGGGGCGGGGAGGACGACCCGGGGAACTGAAACATCTAAGTACCCGGAGGAGAGGAAATCAATCTCGAGACTCCCCGAGTAGCGGCGAGCGAAAGGGGACCGATGGCCAAACCGTCGAGCGGGCATACCCGGCAGGGGTTCCGCCGACGGGGTTGCAGGGCCGCGCATCCGGGGGCTGCCGCCCCCGGGCGCAGGTCCGGCTGGGGAGCGGAACGGCATGGGAGGGCCGGCCGCAGCGGGTGACAGCCCCGTACGCGAACCCAGACCGGACGGCGCGACGCGGTCCCTGAGTAGGGCCGGGCACGTGAAACCCGGTCCGAACCTGGGTGGACCACCATCCAAGCCTGAGTACTACCCTGTGACCGATAGCGCACCAGTACCGTGAGGGAAAGGTGAAAAGCACCCCGGGAGGGGAGTGAAACAGTACCTGAAACCGTGCGCCCACGAGCAGTCGGAGCACCCTTTTAGGGTGTGACGGCGTGCCTTTTGTAGAATGAGCCAGCGAGTCGCTGGCGCGGGGCGAGGTTAACCGAAAGGGAGCCGGAGCGAAAGCGAGCCTTAACAGGGCGACTTGAGTCCCGCGCCGCGGACGCGAAGCCGGGTGAGCTATCCGTGGGCAGGCTGAAGCGGGGGTAAGACCCCGTGGAGGGCCGAACGCACGTCGGTTGAAAACGGCGGCGATGACCTGCGGATAGGGGTGAAAGGCCAATCAAACCCGGAGATATCTCGTTCTCCCCGAAATAGCTTTAGGGCTAGCGTCGCGCGTTCACCGCCGGAGGTAGAGCACCGGATGGACGAGGGGGCTTCGCCGCCTACCGAATCCAACCGAACTCCGAATGCCGGCGGCCCAGAGCGCGGCAGTCAGAGCATGTGGGCTAAGCTGTGTGCTCGAGAGGGAAACAGCCCGGACCGCCCGCTAAGGTCCCCAAGTTCCAGCCGAGTGGCAAAGGATGTGCGTCCGCCCAGACAACCAGGATGTTGGCTTAGAAGCAGCCATGCATTCAAAGAGTGCGTAACAGCTCACTGGTCGAGTGGACATGCGCCGACAATACACGGGGCTAAGCTGGACACCGAAGCGGCGGGATTTTATTCATTAGAATCGGTAGGGGAGCTTCCCATGGGCGGAGAAGCCGGAGGGCGACCGACGGTGGAGCGCATGGGAGTGAGAATGCTGGCATGAGTAGCGAGAGACGAGAGAGTAACTCGTCCGCCGTGAACCCGAGGTTTCCTGGGCAAGGCTAATCCTCCCAGGGTCAGTCGGGGGCTAAGGCGAGGCCGGGAGGCGTAGCCGACGCGCAGCAGGCAGACATTCCTGCACCGCGCACGCGGCGCTACGACCGACGGGGCGACGGATGGGGGTGGCTCGGCGGGGTTCTGGACGTCCCCGTGATGGAGCGCGGCCCGCGGACCAGGGAAATCCGGTCCGCACGAGGGCGAGGCTCCGGACGAAGCGACTGAGCGAAGCGAGTGAGCCCGAGGTCCCTAGAAAAACCCCTAGGCAGGCGCGTGCGCGCCCGTACCGCAAACCGACACAGGTGGGTGGGTAGAACATACCGAGGCGATCGGGTCAACCATGGTCAAGGAACTCGGCACAATGGCCCCGTAACTTCGGGAGAAGGGGTGCCCGCGCGTACGTGAACGGACTTGCTCCGGGAGCGGAGGCGGGCCGCAGTGGAGAGGCCCAAGCGACTGTTTACCAAAAACACAGGACTCTGCAGAAGCCGCAAGGCGACGTATAGGGTCTGACGCCTGCCCGGTGCCGGAAGGTCACGCGGAGGGGTTAGCCGTTAAGGCGAGGCCCCGAAGCCAAGCCCCGGTAAACGGCGGCCGTAACTATAACGGTCCTAAGGTAGCGAAATTCCTTGTCGGGTAAGTTCCGACCTGCACGAAAGGCGCAACGACTTGGGCGCTGTCTCGACCATGGACCCGGTGAAATTGCACTGGTCGTGAAGATGCGACTTACCCGCGGAAGGACGGAAAGACCCCGTGAACCTTCACTGCAGCTTGGCATTGGCCGCTGGTCCCGCGTGTAGAGGATAGGCAGGAGGCATCGATCCGGAGGCGCCAGCCCCCGGGGAGCCGCCCTTGGAATACTGCCCTCGCGCGACCGGCGTCCTAACCCGAGGCCGTCAACCGGCTCGGGGACCGTGCCAGGCGGGCAGTTTGACTGGGGCGGTCGCCTCCTAAAGGGTAACGGAGGCGCGCGAAGGTCCGCTCGGGACGGTCGGCAACCGTCCTTTTGAATGCAAGAGTACAAGCGGGCTTGACTGCGAGGCCCACAAGCCGAGCAGGTGCGAAAGCAGGCTCTAGTGATCCGGCGGCCCCGAGTGGGTGGGCCGTCGCTCAACGGATAAAAGGTACTCCGGGGATAACAGGCTGATCTTGCCCAAGAGTCCACATCGACGGCAAGGTTTGGCACCTCGATGTCGGCTCATCGCATCCTGGGGCTGGAGCAGGTCCCAAGGGTACGGCTGTTCGCCGTTTAAAGCGGTACGCGAGCTGGGTTCAGAACGTCGTGAGACAGTTCGGTCCCTATCCTCCGTGGGCGCAGGAGAATCGATGGAGGCTGCCCCCAGTACGAGAGGACCGGGGTGGACGCACCTCCGGTGAACCGGTTGTCGACCAACGGCACGGCCGGGTAGCCGCGTGCGGCGCGGATAACCGCTGAAGGCATCTAAGCGGGAAGCCGTTCCAGGGATTAGTTCTCCTTCCGGTAAGGGCCCAGGTAGACTACCTGGTCGATAGACGGCAGGTGCAAGGACGGCGACGTCCTCAGCCGAGCCGCACTAATCGCCCGAGCTCTTCCGGAACCGCACCTCGCGGCCCGCGGGACAAGCGCCCATGCGCGGTCCGGGCACGAGGATGCCCCCGAGTCACCTTTCCTATACGCCATGCGGCCCCCAGGGCACGTGAGAGGGACACCCGGACACCGAGAACGGTGGGCGCCGCCCACCGGTCAGCGGCCAGAGCATGGGGGGCACGCCCGGTCCCGTTCCGAACCCGGAAGCTAAGCCCCATCGCGCCGAGAGTACTGCGGGGTCAGCCCGTGGGAGGCCAGGGCGCCGCTGACCGGTGGACGGCACCGAGCCGCCATTGGGAATGTAGAAGGGGGAGGCCTCGCGGCCTTCCCCTTTTTTTGCGTTTATAGGGCCATCACTCCACTCTCGCTGTGTTTTTGGCCCTCGTTTGTCGCATCTTCTGCGAACGGGCTACAATGTCATAGTCTGTGCAGCATGGAGGTGATTATGGCCGAAGCCGGAATCGGCGTTGATATCGTCGAGATTTCCCGAATGAAATCAATCCTTGAGAAGACACCCGCGTTTGCCCGGCGCGTGTTTACCGATGAAGAGCGCGCGTATTGCGATGCCTCGTCTCGTCCTGCCGCGCATTATGCCAGCCGTTTTGCTTCTCGCGAGGCGGTACTTAAGGCGCTTGGTACGGGTTTTAGCCAGGGCGTTGGCCGTAAAGACGTTTCCGTAACGCGCGATAAGCTCGGCAAGCCAAAAGCGCTGCTTTCGGGCCGTGCTCTCGAAATCGCCCAGGAATTGGGCGTTGTCGAGGTCGCTCTTTCTATTACTCTGACGGGTGACTTGGCTGTTGCTAATGCCATTGCGATCACCGAGGATGCTCGACCTAAACCCAAGGAAGAAAAGGTGAGCACGAAGGAGCGCGTTGCTCAGACATTTAAAGAGGCTCGTTCTGTCTTAGACGAGCTCGAACAGCTGCAACAATCTGCTTTGTCGGAACATCTGGATGATGATCCGCAAGATGCGCTAGGAGCATAGATGAAACCGGTTTTGAGTACCGAGGAAGTCGTTCGCCTCGAAGATATTATCGAGCGTGAGGGCACCTCGAAGGCCGAACTCATGGAGTTGGCGGGCGAATTTGCTGCCAACGAGATTTTAAAGCTCAACCCCGATCGCGTTCTTGTATTGGTCGGTTTTGGCAACAATGGTGGAGACGGCTGGGTTGCCGCTGACATTCTGACGCATAAGGGCGTTGATGTTGATATCGTATCTCCGGTTGAGCCGGATGAGATCCCTGCCGCTCTCGCTCGTCATGTTGCCCGCCGCACTGCTGGTCGCGACGTGCACGTGTGTGTCGGCCCCTCTCGTGATGAGTTGGAGGTGCTGATCGATAAGGCTGATGTTGTAGTCGATGCCATTTTTGGTACTGGTTTTCACGGTGATCTTCGTGCGCCGTTTTCAATCTGGATCCCCACGGTCAATGAAAATGCCGATTGCGTTGTCTCCATCGATGTTCCCTCGGGTCTGAATGCCGAGACGGGTGTGGTTGATGATGACTGCATTCGTGCCGAGCGTACGGTGACGATGATTGCTCCTAAGATTGGCCTATACAGCGCTGACGGTCCCGAATATGCAGGCGATCTGGTCTGCGGTGGTTTGTACGACCGCCTTGATGAGGTCATTGACGATGTCGACCATGCTGCCGAGATCGTGGAGCCCGGCGACCTTGTGGACTACTTTGCTCCGCTGCCCACGAATATCGATAAGTACTCGCGCGGCTCGGTGCTTATTGTTGCCGGATCGGCACAGTACCCTGGTGCCGCCATTATGGCTGCCAAGTCTGCAGCCCGCGCTGGTGCCGGCTATGTGGCGGTCGCGACGCCGGATGCGTGTGCCAACCTTATCCGCATGGCGCTCCCTTCGATTCCGGTCTTTGCTATTCCGTCTGATTCTCGTGGCTCCTTTGGCGCCGCCGCCCGCATGACGGTATGTGAGATTGCCAAGAAATATAGCTGCGTGCTGTGTGGTCCCGGCATGACGACATCTGCCGGTGCCATGCAGGTGGTTTCGGGTCTGCTTGAGCTCGACGTACCGCTTATCTTGGATGCCGATGCTCTCAACTGCCTTGCCAAGATTGCAATCGATGGCATCGACAGTAATCCCG
The DNA here is from genome assembly GCA_025757745.1 of Coriobacteriaceae bacterium. NCBI lineage: Bacteria > Bacillati > Actinomycetota > Coriobacteriia > Coriobacteriales > Coriobacteriaceae > Coriobacteriaceae bacterium. Next base: position 2,180,675 of record CP107217.1, on the reverse strand, counting down.
AGATGTATCGTCGTGAGCAGCCGCTCGTTATGACGCCGCATTATCGTGAGCTTTCGCGTCTCGTCGCCGGTGATGAGGTCAATGACCTTGGAACCGCGATTGCCGCCGCGCAAAAGGTTGTCTGGGCCGCCGGTTCCGATAACCTCGTTGTTATCGCTAAGGGCCCGACGACGGCCATTTGCGGTGTTGAGCGCGTGCTGCTGCCGCTCTCTGGCCCGGCGTCGTTGGCGACCGCTGGCTCGGGTGACGTCCTTGCGGGTATTCTGGCCGGCACGCTAGCCACCATGCGCGATGAGATGGACCGCTGGGAGCTGCTGTACTCGTATGCCGTCGCACTTCATAGCTATGCCGGTTTTGCCGCGGCGACGGAGTTTGGCGAGAAGAGCGTTATCGCGACCGATCTTATCGACTTGATCGGTCCCGCCATGGAGTTGGCGGCAAAGGATGCGCTTGATGATCTGGGAATCACGGACGAAGGGTCGGATGACTAATTATGAATAAAGCCGATTTGACGCGTTGGTCCTGGGTCGAGATTGACCGCGGAGCGCTCCGCCGCAACACGAGGGCCTATAAGAATTTGCTGAATCCGCGTCAGCGCCTGTGCTGTGTGGTTAAAGCCGACGCTTATGGTCATGGAGCTGTTGAGTGCGCCAAGATCATGTATTCGGCCGGGGCCGACATGTTTGCCGTGGCGACGGTTAGCGAGGGTGTTGAGCTCCGACAGGGCGGGATTACGAAACCCATCCTCATCCTGAGCGAGCCGCCTATTGAGGCTATTCCGACGTTGCTCGAGTTCGATATCATGCCCTCGGTCTATACGTCCGACTTTGCTCTTGCGTATGGCGAGTGCGCCGTTGCGGCGGGCAAGGTGGGCAAATACCATCTGGCCATCGAGACGGGCATGAATCGTATCGGCGTTCACTATACGCAGGTGCTCGACTTTGTCCGCGGTATTGATTTCCATCGCGGTATTCAGTGCGACGGCGTATTTACGCACTTCGCCACGGCCGATGAACCTTCGGGCTGGGACTACAAGCTGCAGTGCCAGCGCTTTACCGAGGCCGTTCAGGCCATTAAGGATGCGGGTTTTGAGTGCGGTATCGTGCATTGCGCCAACACGCCGTCCTCGATGCTCGACCCCTCGATGCATTTTGATATGATTCGCGCCGGCGTTGGCTTGTATGGCATGCAGCCGTGCGAGCTGAGTAGCCGTGTGATGCAGCTCGATCCCGTTATGAGCGTTCATGCGCGCGTGACGCGCGTGGCGCACCCTGCGATGGGCGAGGGCGTGGGCTACGGTTTTACCTACCGCGTACCGCGTACGCGCGTTCAGATCTGCACGCTGCCGATCGGTTATGCCGACGGCCTATCGCGTACGCTTTCCAATCGTATGGATGTGCTGTATCGCGGCGAGCGCGTGCGTCAGGTTGGCAATATCTGCATGGATCAGTTTATGGTCGCCATTCAGTCCAACCCGGCACACGAGATTCCCGAGGCCGAGTATGGTGACGAGATGATTATTGTCGGCCGCGATGGCGATGCCGAGATCACTATGGACGAGATGGCCCGACTGCGCGGAACGATTAACTACGAGGTCGCCTGCGGCTTTGGCATGCGTCTCGACAAGGTCTACGTGTAGGAGCCGCTATGGGCGTCATGCACATCCCCGGCCATACCCATCAGGCGCCACGTGAGGTCGCACTCGAGGAGATTGAGGCTGTTTTAGGCGACTGCCATCTCTGCCAGCTCTATCAGTCGCGCCATAACATCGTGTTTGGCGTGGGAAACCCCCACGCTCGCGTCATGTTTATTGGTGAAGCACCGGGTCGCAACGAGGATTTGCAGGGCGAACCCTTTGTGGGGGCGGCGGGTGAAGACCTCAACGGCATTTTGTCCCTGGCAGGTCTTAAGCGCGAGGACGTCTATATCGCCAACGTGCTTAAGTGTCGCCCGCCGGGAAACCGCAATCCGCGTCCCGAGGAAGTGCTGACTTGCTCACCGTTTTTGCGCGAGCAGATTCGAAGCATCTGGCCCGATATCATCGTGACGCTCGGTAACCCCGCAACGCACTTTGTGCTCAAGACCGAGATCGGCATTACCAAGCTGCGCGGCAGGTTCCATCAGATGGGCCACTTTGTGGTGATGCCGACGTTTCATCCTGCGGCGGCGCTGCGCAATCCGGCGTGGCAGGAGTTGCTGGAGGAAGACTTTAAGATGCTGGGCGACTATCTGGAGCGGCACCCCGCGCCGGAGACCGCCTCGGAATAATAATAAGGAGCGTATATGTCCCTGGAGCGCCTGGGGGTAGGTACCTATAGAACGGCCCGTACTGCCGATACGGAGCATTTTGGCGAGCTGGTCGCACCGTGTCTAGAAGATGGCGATGTGCTGATCTTGACCGGCGGCCTCGGGGTGGGCAAAACCCACTTTACCAAGGGCGTTTCGCGCGCTCTGGGCGATGAGCATATGGTCACAAGCCCTACGTTCGCACTCATGGCCGTTCATGACCAAGGGCGTATTCCGCTGTTCCATTTTGATCTGTACCGCCTGGAGCATGCCTACGAGCTTGAGGATACGGGCATTTTTGACGTGCTGGGCTATGAGGGTGTTTGCCTGCTGGAATGGGGCGAGCAGTTTCAGGATGAACTGACAGATGAGTATCTTTCGGTGACGCTTAAGCGCGATGAGGACGACAGCGACGTGCGAACGATAACGCTCGAGGCACACGGCGAGCGCGCGATTGAGCTTTCCCATTTGATAGATAAGGCTGTACAAGATGAGCTTGCATAACGACAACGCGCTGGTGGTGGCGCTCGACACATCGACCGACATGCTTGCCTGCGCGGCAAGCTGGATTGACGTGCAGACAGGCGAGGCAAAGCTGGTAAGTGGGGACCATCTGTGTCGCCGCCATGCCAACGTGGAGCTCGTGAATACTGTTGATGACCTACTGAAGCAGGCCGGCCTGGATCGCAGCGATGTCGGCTGTTATGTGGTCGGTCGCGGTCCCGGCTCGTTTACGGGCGTGCGTATCGGCATCTCCACCGCAAAGGGTCTGGCGCACGGTGCCAATGTGCCGTTGCTGGGCGTGTCGACGCTCGATGCTTGCGCCTGGACGGCATGGAAGGCCGGCGTGCGCGGCAAGCTTGGTGTTCTTGCCGATGCCATGCGCGGCGAGGTGTACCCGGCGCTCTATGTGCTGGGGGATGAGGGCCCCGAGCGTCTGTTTGAGCGCGAGCGCGTGGTCAAGGCCGCCGTGGCGCTTGATGAGTGGCGCCAGACCGCGGACTGGGATCAGGTTCAGCTGACTGGTGACGGTCTCGTGCGTTATGGCAAACTGCTGGGCGAGGATGAGACGGCGCGCTGCGTGGAGCGAGACCTGTGGTGGCCCTCGGGCGAGGGCCTGCTGATGGCGCACGCCGCAGGCGATGGCGATCCGGCTCGCGTCTTGCCGATCTATACGCGCCTTTCGGACGCCGAGGAAAACGAGCGCAAGCGTCTGGGCCTTGCCGAGAGCGCGCAGAGTGAGGTGACAGGTGTTGCCGACGAGCTTGCCGGACGTCATCTGCAATTCCGCCCCATGGGCGCGACGGATGCCGAGGGCGCGAGCGCGCTGGAGACCGCCTGCTTTGAAGGCGCCGGACACGAGGCGTGGACGCCGGGCATGTTCCTGTCCGAGCTGGGCGAGGACGTTGCCGCGCCGCGTAGCTGGTGGGTGGCGCACGACGACGGTCGTCTGCTGGGTCTTGCCGGCGGTATGGTCGTCGACGGGGACGTGCAGATTATGGACGTTGCCGTCGATCCGGCGCATCGCCGCGAGGGCATCGCCCGCAAGCTTCTGTCGCACGTGAGCTATGACGCCCAGATGCTCGGCTGCACCACGGCTTCGCTTGAGGTTGAGGACGGCAACGAGGCCGCAATTGCACTCTATGCCGCTCTGGGCTTTACCGAGGCGGGTCGTCGCCGTGGCTATTACGGTGCCGGCAAGGATGCCATCGTCATGACGGCGCCGCTGCCCCTGGTGCTTCCTCTCGACAATGCCTCGCCCGAGCCGACGGCTGCCGAACAGCGTGTATGGCCGCTGCCCGCGCCCGAACGCACCGCTGAGGAGCGTGCCGAAATCGAGCGCCGCCGCCTGGTGCTTGCCATCGAGAGCTCCTGCGACGAGACAGCCGTGGCAATTATCGATGCGGACGGCAAGATGCTGGCCAACCAGGTGTCGACGCAGATTGATTTTCATGCCCGCTTTGGCGGCGTGGTACCCGAGATTGCCTCGCGCAAGCACGTTGAGGTCATCGTGAGCGTCGTGGACGCGGCACTCGAGGACGCCGCAGCGTCGCTGGGCCTTACGGGCGGAGCCATTGCGCCAAGTGAGCTTGCCGCCGTGGGCGTGACGCAAGGTCCGGGCCTGGTGGGTGCCTTGGTGGTGGGTGTCGCCTTTGCCAAGGGCTTTGCGTATGCTGCCGGCAAACCGCTGGTGTGCGTCAATCATCTGGAGGGTCACCTGTTTGCCAACCTGCTGGCGCAGCCCGACCTCAAGCCGCCGTTTATCTTTACGCTTGTTTCGGGCGGGCACACCATGCTCGTGCACGTAAGGGCATGGGGCGACTACGAGGTGCTTGGCGAGACGCTTGACGACGCCGTGGGCGAAGCCTTCGACAAGGTGGCAAAGGCACTGGGCCTTGGCTATCCCGGAGGCCCCATCATCTCCAAGCTTGCCGAGACGGGCAACCCTAAGGCGATTGATTTCCCCCGCGCGCTGAACAGCAGGGGCGACTACCGCTTCTCGCTTTCGGGCCTCAAGACGGCGGTGACGCTCTACATCGAGCAGGAGACCAAGGCCGGGCGCACGATTCATCTGCCCGATTTGGCGGCTTCGTTTGAGGCGGCGGTCTTTGACGTGCAGTACAAGAAGGCCAAAAACGCCCTGCATGCTACCGGGTGCAAGGAGTATTGCATCGGCGGCGGCGTCTCGGCCAACCCGCATCTGCGCGAGATGATGATCAAGAAACTCGGGCGTCAGGGAATCCGCGTAACGGTGCCGCCCTTGTCTGCCTGCACCGATAACGCCGCCATGATCGCGGAGGTCGCTCGCCGTAAATTCGACCGAGGTGAAATCTCGCCGTTCGACGTCGACGCCGATCCAAACATGACGCTGTAGTCGTACGGGTGCAGTCCCCGACCGGAGGGGCCGGATATAAGGTTTCCTGCTCTACAGTCCTGCGCAAGACGAAGGCCACATTAAGTGGCCTTCTTTGCGTGCGGAACTCGCGATAAACCTTATATCCGGCCCCTCCGGTCGGGGACCTTTCTGTATCGATATAGCTTCTGAGCTGGTTTGGCGTCGACAGCGTCCAGCAAGGTCAACAAGCCAGCGTCGAATTTCCGGCGTTCTTTAGCTGAAAGAAAAAGTTGGTGTGCGGAGCTATGCTCCGCACATTTGGGATGGGAGCTCCTCGGGGGCGGGGCGGGCGCCTGCCGCCATATATGAACTTTATCGCGAGTTCCGCACGAACAGGAGGCCACTTAATGTGGCCTCCGTCGTGAGCAGGACTGTCCGAGCAGGAAAGTTCATATATGGCGGCAGGCGCCCGCCCCGCCCCCGAGGAGCATCTCTCATGCAAAAACTGTCGTGGGGTAAAGTCCGAGGTCAGTGGCGTTTTATACCGAGAAATTCAAAAAAGTGGAAAATTCATTACATATTTGCGTTGACTTTAGGTAACTAAAGTTTCATACTCCTTTTCAACCACTGGGGGATGTGAACACGCACGGATCGTTCACATCATGATTGAAGAGGATTTCTTAGACATGTTCACGCATCAGCTAAACATTATCAGCGTAGTAATTATCTGATGCGGGTTAGCACATACAGCTAGCCCGTACGATAACGGGCGGCTGATGAAGATGAGGGCCGTCGAGCGCAACCGACGGCCCTCATTTTTTATGTCTGGGAAGTTCTTTTTAGAGGAGGAAATGTAATGAACGGAGTTTTGCTCATGGTTGTGGCCGCGGCGGTGCTCGCCTGCGGCTATCTGGGCTATGGCCGATGGCTGGCCAACAAGTGGGGCGTTGACAAAGAGGCCCTCACGCCGGCCAAGCGCATGAAAGACGGCAACAGCTTCTCGCCCGTCTCCGCCTTCACCGCGTTCTCGCACCAGTTCAGCTCGATCTGCGGTGCCGGCCCTGTTACGGGTACGATCGTCGCTATGGCCTTCGGCTGGCTTCCCGTCGTGCTCTGGGTCCTCGTCGGCGGCATCTTCTTTGGCGCCGTCCACGACTTTGGCGCCCTGTACGCCTCGATGAAGAACAACGGCAAGTCCCTGGCCCAGCTCATCGAGAAGTACATCGGCAAGACCGGCCGTCGCCTGTTCCTGCTGTTCTGCTGGCTGTTCTGCATCATCGTCATCGCCGCTTTCACCGACATGGTCTGCAAGACGTTCATGTTCACCCCGGCCGTTGACGCTTCTGGTGCTGCTACCGGTGCCATCGACTTCACCAAGTCCTATGCCGCTGGCTGCGCTGGCACCATCTCCATCCTGTTCACCTTCGTCGCCATGGCCTTTGGTTGGGCCCAGAAGAAGTTCAACCTCACCGGCGCTGCCGAGTTCGTCACCGGCGTGGTACTCATGGTCCTCATGTTCGCCGTCGGCATGCAGTTCCCGGTCTACCTGGACAAGTTCCAGTGGTTCGCCGTCGTCATGGTCTACCTGGTCTTTGCCGGTGCCATGCCCATCCAGATGCTCAAGACCCCTCGCGACTACCTCACTTCCATCATGATGATCGTCATGATCGTCTGCGCTGTCCTCGGTATCGTCGTCCTGGGCGCTAACGGCCAGGCCACCATCACCGCTCCGGTCTTCACCGGCTTTAGCAATGCCTCGGGCATGATGTTCCCGGTCCTGTTTGTCTCCGTTGCCTGCGGTGCTCTCTCCGGTTTCCACAGCCTCGTTTCTTCTGGTACCTCCTCCAAGCAGGTCGAGAAGGAGCAGGACGCCGTCAAGGTCGGTTACGGCGCCATGATCGTCGAGTCCTTCGTCGGCATCCTTGCCATCATCGTCGCCGGCATCATGTTCTCCGACATGAACACCGCCGGTACCGGCGCCCTTAACGCCGGCGTCGCTTCCACCCCGTTCCAGATCTTCGCAGCTGGCATCTCCCGCGGTATGCAGGCCTTCGGCGTTGACGGCACGCTCGCAACCGTCTTCATGACCATGAACGTTTCCGCTCTGGCCCTGACCTCGCTCGATGCCGTCGCCCGCATCGCTCGCACCTCGTTCTCCGAGTTCTTTGCCCAGACCAACGACGCCCTGGCCATCGAGTCCAAGGCCGGCTACATGAAGGTCCTCGGTAACCCCTGGTTCGCCACGGTCGTTACCCTGCTTCCTGGCCTCGCCCTCGCCTTTGGCGGCTATGCCAACATCTGGCCGCTCTTTGGTGCTTCTAACCAGCTGCTCGGCGGTATGACCATGATCACCCTCGCCGTGTTCTGCAAGTGCACCGGCCGCAAGGGTTGGATGCTCTACGTGCCCGTTGTCTTCCTGCTCTGTTGCACCTTCACCTCGCTGGTCCAGAGCGCCATGGGCTGCATGACCGCCGTCCAGGCCTACGGCTTCTTCGGCACCATCCCGGCTACCGCCACCACGGCTGCCGTTTCCGTCGCCGCCACCAAGGGTCTGCAGCTCGTCTTCGCCGTCCTGCTGATGGTCCTGGGCCTCATCGTTGCCGTCAACTGCCTCAAGGAGTTCTTCGGCAAGGAGGCCGGTTCCATGCCCGACGAGGAGCCCGAGTGGTCCGAGATGGGCAAGGCCGAGTATGGCCGCACTGCTGTCGCCGAGGCTCCCGCCGACGCCGAGGCTGCCAAGGCCTAGTCAACTTGATGAGCTAACCGTTCCATCCATATGACTCGGAAAGACCGGGTCCGCAACGACGCGGGCTCGGTCTTTTTTCTTGCGGGAACGGGTGATGCAAAGGCGTCCTCGCAGATGTTTTGCGTGGATAGGCTCGCGCGATGTACCATATAGACGTATATGTGTACATATGAAAGGGGCCCCGTGGCCAAGACGGTATATTCCGATAACCAAAATAATGTCGATGCCCTGGCTGAGCGTCTAAGCAGCCAGACGTCGCTTTCTGCCGAGCGCGCCAAGCTGGTTGCCTACGACCTGCTCTGCCGCAAGGCGCTTAAAATCAAGTCGAGCGCGCTGGCACAGATTTTCCGCTCCGTCGATAAGGAATGCGACACCAAGGCGATGCGCGACGAACTCATCGCGGCAAAAATCGTTACCAAGATCGAGGGCAGCGGCATTAACGGACGTCCGGCGTTCTATACCATTCATGCCGAGATAAGTGATGCCCAGGAGCAGCTTGCCGAGGTTGCCGAAGAAGCCGTCGAGGACGTTGTCGAGGTGCCCGCTTCGGTGGAAACGGCCCCGCGCGAGCATATCGATACCGACGAGCTGCTCGATGAGAGCGTCGTTCGCGCCTTTACGGCTAAGGCCGGTCGCGGCGGTTTTGGTGGGGGCGGCAAGCGCGATGCTCAGCGCCGTGCCCAGCAGGAGCGCTTCCGTCGTGCCGTGGCTCAAAAGGATGAACTCGATACCGAGACTGTTGTGACCGAGGTTGCCGCTGAGTCGCAAAAGCCCGTGGAGGCCCAAGAGCCCAAGCGTCGTCGCGGTGCTCACTTTAAGGCTGTGCAGCAGGATGTCGCGCATGAGGCTGAAGAGCCTTCCGAGGTTGCAGGCGATGCTGAGGAGTCTGCCAAGAGGGTTTCGGGTTCGTGTCGTCCCGGCCGCGGTTTTGCGGGGCGCGCGTATCCCATAAAGCGTCAGGAGAAGGGCGAGCCGGCTTCGACCGCTCAGGCCGATAAGGCCGAACAAACTGAGAAAACCGTTGAGCCGGTGACTTGCGAGCAGCAACCTTCCGAGTCGCAGTCTGCGGCTGGCACCGAGGTCAAAGCTCAACAGTCCGCTGATAAGCAGACAGGGGAGAGCGCCTCAAGCAAGCCCCGCCGCCGTCGTCACCGCGGCGGTCGTGGCTCAAATGCCGAGGCCGCGGCCGAGAAGGCAGCGATGCAAAGCAAGGATGCGAAGGCTGAGGCCCTGGTGGAGCAGCCCAAGCGCCAGCCGGCGAAGGGGGACAAGCCCGAGCGCTCGCAAAAGGGTCCGTCCGCGCCAAAGCAAGAGCGCAAAGCTCAGGCGGATTCCAAGCGCAAATCCCAGGCGCAGCCCAAACCGACTGCAAACGATGCGGCCGCCCAGCAGCCTGAGCCGCCCGCTCATGGCGAGGTTTCGGCGTTTGCTCTGGCCCGTGTCCTGGGCAGGCAGCTGCTCAAGGTCGTTCCCACGCCTACGGCGCTCTCCAAGATTAAGGAGCAGCAGACTCAAATCGTTAAGGTCGAGGGCAAGGACGGCAATAAGGCTCCGCAGCGCACTCAGCACAACGAGATGTCCAACCGCAAGATTGCCGAGGAGATTGCGATCATCCAGGCTTGGATAGAGCAGAATCGCGGCGCCGACACGCCGGTCGCTTCGCGTCGCCAGCGCGCCTACCAGATTTTTAACGATGAGAAGGCCTTTGACGGCAAACACGGCGAGCGCCTGATTCGGCGTATGACCGAAAAGGGCATCAGCATGCAGGCAATCAAGGTTGCTCCCAACCGTCCTGTGCACTTTACGGGCTTCTTTACGCTGGGCGCCGACAAGCCGTTCATTATGGTTGAGAACCTGGACACCTATGACGAGATCGTCAAGCTCCTGCGCGGCCGCAAGCACGCCAAGCTTTTTGGCACCAAGGTGGGTGGCGTGATCTTTGGCGGCGGCTGCAAGGCGAGCGTTTCACACGCACTGGATGATTATCTGGCCGAGATCGGCTATCGCTTTAACTATGTCTACTACGTGGGCGACATTGACCGAGAGGGTGCGCGCATTGTCGAGCAGACCCGTAACGCCAATGTGGTTGAGATTCGCCTGCATGCCGGTATGTATCGCGCCATGCTCGCCGAGCACAAGCGCCGCGTGAAGGCCGGCGGTGAGTGCGAGCCCGCGGCTGCCAACCAGGGTGTACCGCAGAACCTGGCGGCGACGATCAAAGATCTGCCCATGGTCACGCGCGTGCAGTTCCGCAACGTGCTGCGCGAGGGCGGACGCATTCCGCAGGAGATTCTGATGACCGCCGACTATCGGGATGGCGACTCGGGAAGCTTCGACCGCATGCTGAACAATTAGTTCCGCCGTTCTACCGAACGGCGGTCTTCTTGACGCTGCGAGGGGCCCTGGCACGGCAATCTGACGTTCAACTTCGGCGGCGCGACCAGAAGGTCAGCGCCGCCTTGTTTCACGTCACCTTGCCATACCAGGACCCCTCTCGCTGTCACGTCCAAAACATCGAGGTCACGTGGCCTCCTGTTCGTGCGGAACTCGCGATAAACCTAAGCCGGTGCCCCCGCTCTCCCGGGGCCTGTGGTTACTTGGTTGTTGCATGCGGCTCGCTTTTCGGAACTAGGCTTATATTTTCTAGATGTAAGGCGCTCTTGGTCCTAATGGGCTTGGGGCGCCTGTCTTTTGAAGGTAGATTTTCCCGTGCTGGACGAGAAGTTGTGTTGCCTTGCGGGTTCGAATCCCCCCGCTTGCCCACAAGAAAAACCTCCCGATCGGCTATGCGTTCGAGAGGCTTGTTTCTTTGGCTGGGACGGAGGGATTCGAACCCCCAACAGCCGGCACCAAAAACCGGAGTTCTACCGTTGAACTACGTCCCAATGTGTGGTGTTGCCCAAAAGCAACCCGTTTAGTTTACCTAATCTGCGAGGGCATCGCAAACGCCATCGAGCAGGCGTACGGCGAGTGTCTGCGCATCACTTGCGGTGAAGGTTCCGTTGTAGCGCGTCATGCCCGTGAGCTCAATGCGGATGCGCGCGGGCTTTTGCTGCGCGGCGACATTGGCGGTGCGGATGCGCTGTGCAAGGTTGTGACACTCGGCAAGGGCGATCGTGGCGCGCGGCGCAGCATCTGCGGGCAGCTCATCGCTTGCAATCTCGAGCACCAGATCCACGTCGGTCGGAACCTCGGAATCGCAAAGCATCATGCCGCTGCTGTCGGTCGTCGCCGTGGCGATGTTCCACATGCGCGATGCAACGCTGCGTGCGATGGGGTCCTCACCGATGACGGCAATCTGGAAGCGCTCGAGCACGTTGGCGGCGCGGGCAAAACCGATGCGCGACTCGGCCTCGGTAACCGAGGGCTTGCCCTCCCACACGTGATGCAGGCGGTTGATATAGGCGTAGGTATCCTGGAACGCCATGCCATCGGCAAACAGGCCAACATTTTCCTGGAACTGCTGCAGAGCGGCCTCGGTGTGCGGGCCAAAATAGCCGTCGTCCTCACCGCAGGCAAAACCCAAAACGTTGAGCGCGCGCTGCAGGGCCTGAACGTCGGCGCCATGGAAATTGGGCATGCGCAGATAGAGCGTGCGGTCGCCCAGTTTATACGAGGCGTCTACCAGGGCGCTCCAACAGGGGATATCGACGGCGCAGCCAGCGGGAAGGCCACTGTCGAGCCTAAAGGTGCCAACAGCCTGCTCGGTGGTGGTGCCAAAGCGCTTGTCGGAGACCTCGGTGTCATCGATTGTATAGCCGAGCTGCAGAAGGCGGGACTGGACGTCCTCGACGGCTGCTCCCTGCATGCCCGTTGTAATAGGTTCCATGAACGAACCCCTTTCGGCGTATCATTCGTACTATTTGAGCGCCTGTCGGATAGACGACGCAAAGAGATGCATAAACATGCACTCAACAGTGTAGCAAGTTGTACCCAAATACGCTGCTGACAGGTTTTATAACCCACGCTAGTTGAGTCGCTCCACAAAGAAATCTGCCATGGAGAGGAACAACTCGCGTGCGTGCTGATCAAGCTCAACGTTCTCGATGGCCGCTTTGGCCTTGGCGGTCAGGTCGAGCGCGTAAGTGTGGGCGTAATCGATGGAGCCGGTCCCCTGGAAGATCTCCACGGCGCGTGCGAGCTGCGCGGGATCATCGGTGCCCGAGGAAAGAATCGCCTCGATCTCGTCGTGGTGGCGTTCATCAGAGAGGGCGTGTACGGCGACAAGCGTGCGCTTGCCCTCGGTGATGTCGGTGCGGAAGTCCTTGTTGGCGGCCTCTTTGGTGCCGATCAAGTTGAGCAGATCATCTTGGATCTGGAAGGCAAGGCCCGTGTACAGGCCAAAGGCGCGCAGCGCCTCAATCTGCTCCTCGCTGCCGCCGCCGATAATGGCTCCGGCGGCAAGTGGCGTGGCTCCGCTGTAGTACGCGGTCTTGTGCGTCGCCATGTCCAGATAATCGTCGACCGAGATGTCAAAGCGCCCATCGCGGACCCAGCCCAAGTCGAGTGCCTGGCCCTCAATGGTGCGGACGATCATCTCGGTGAGCTCGTGGAGCACGCGGAGTTTCACGTCTGCCTCGAGCGTGGGGTCGTCGAGAACCGTCTTGGTGACCATGGTGAGCGCCAGATCGCCGCAGTTGATGGCAAGTCCCGTGCCCTCGGTAAGGTGCATGCAGGGCTTGCCGCGACGCAGTTGGCCGTTGTCGGCGATGTCGTCATGGATAAGCGCTCCCGATTGAAAGTGCTCTATAGCTGCCGCCGCGCTGCGGGCGCTCTCAAAGCTGCCGCCTACCGCGGTGGCGGCGAGCATGCAGATGAGCGGGCGGTGGCGCTTGCCGGCATTGGCCGTAAATGCCGAGAGCGGGGTATACAGGTAACGCTCGATATCGGCGGAAGTTGCCTGTCCGTCAAAGAACGTGGCCAGATAGTCGTTAATCTGGTCAAAGTGCTGGGCTAAAAAGCTGGTAAACGGACTGGACACGGGTTCTCGCATTCTTTCTTAGGCTGCACCGTTGCATTATGCAGACAACATATTGCCACATTGGGGCGTCGAGCGCGGCGGTTGAAGACGATTGAGTCTTGCGGTCGCAAACGCGGCAAGGGGCTCGGCTAGATAAGCCCAAAGTGTTCGAGCGCGGTGACGACACCGTCGTGGTCGAAGCTGTCGGTTACGTAGTCGGCCTTTTCCTTGAGGAAGTCCGGCGCGTTGCCCATGGCGATGCCAACATCGACCGCCTCCATGAGGGCGATGTCGTTGCTCGCGTCGCCAATGCCATATACGGTGCCGTGGTCTGGTCCCAGGGCGTCAAGCACAGCCTTGATTCCGGCCCGTTTGGTGCACTCGCGCGGCGAGATTTCTGTGACCTCGAGCTCGAGCTCGTTGAGGCAGAGCAGAGGTCCAAGCTCTTCATCTTGGGCGATGCGGTTGGCAAGTGGTGTGGACATAAGAATTTTATAGGCGTTGTAGTGCTCAAGTTGCGTGACGGCGTCGCCCACGGTGCGTGCGTAGCCGTACGTCTCGGGGGCATCTGCACTCATGCGCACGACGCGATCGATGCCCTCAAAGCGAATGACCTCGCCCGATTGCTCGAGATAGGGGGCGAGGCGCTGTAGCAGACCAGGGTTTATGGCTGCATTTCGCACGATACGCCCCTCGAGTTCGGCGTAACCGCCCGCGAGGCACACGACGCCTGCCCACGGCAGCTCGAGCAGCTTGGGATGGATGCAGCTGAGGGTGCGCCCCGTACAGATAAAGGCTTTGTTGCCGTTGGCGACAAACGTGCGAATTGCCTGTGCAACCGTCTCGTCGGGATAGGGGGAGAGGTCTCGCTCGTCCTCGGGAAGCTCCTGGGCAAGTCTGGGATCTTGCCAGGCGAGCGTACCGTCGATGTCGAAGAAGCAGACATTGCCATGCTTTTTGGTGGCGTCGGCGGCATGAGAAGGCGAGGCGGCGAATGCAAAACCCGGTTCGAGGCCCATGATCTGGTCAAAATGCTCTTTAACGCGGGGAACGGAGATGCCGATGATCACCTGGGCGGTCTTGCCCGTAATGATGAGGCCCTTGGCGCCCGCCGCGACAAACGCCGCGTTATCTGCAACGATGGAAGGGTCTGCGACCTCGACGCGCAGGCGCGTGGCGCAGTTGGTTGCGCCCACAATATTGCCAACGCCACCTAAAAGCTGAATTACCCGCTCAGCGAGGACGTGATCTTGATCGGATCGACTATTGACCTCGTCATTGGGAGATTGCTCTTTGGCAAAGCCGCTTCCCGTTAAATGATCGATTGCCGCGCGATTGGCGACATGATCCTCGCGGCCCGGCGTCTTAAGGTCATAGATCAAGATGAGTGCTCGAAAACTAACAAAAAAGATGAGGCTAAAGGCAAGGCCGATACCGAGCGCCAAAAGGTAGGAGCCGGCATGCGTCCGCATGAGCGGAATAAAGTTGAAGGCTGCCATCTCCATGAGGCCGCCCGAGAAGATGCCGACGATGCCAAAGAGATTCATGGTTGTGGCAAGGCAAGACGATAAGACGGCGTAGAGAAAAAAGAGCCCGGGGTGGGTGAACATAAAGAGAAACTCGAGTGGCTCGGTAACGCCGCAAACCACCGAGGCGATGATGGCGGGAACAAGGATGGCCCTGAGGCCGGCGCGGCGCTCTGGTTTTGCGGTGGAGTAGAACGCGGCTGCGATGGCGGGAAGGCCAAAGAGCTTGACCCAGCCGGTGGCGGTAAAACCGGCCCACGGCGCAAGTTCATTAAGGGGGCGCGTGCTATGGGAGAGGATGGGGAGCAAGCTGCTCCACGTGGCGTAGATGCCGTCGTTAATGACCAGGTTGTCGTAGTAGATCGGCATGTAGAGCAGGTGGTGCAGCCCCATGGGCTCGAGCGCTCGCTCCAAAAGCACAAAGATGCCCACGCCAAAGGGGCCGACGCCCGCAAGTGCGTGGCGCAGTGTTTCGGTCACAGCGTATACGGAGGGCACGATGGCGGCCGAGATAGCGGCAAGGGCAAACACGGCAAAAAAGCTGATGAGGTAGACCAGCGAGGAGCCCGAGAAGGTGCCGAGCCAATCGGGAACCTTGACATCGTAGAAGCGGTCATGGATGGCGACGACGGTTGCCGACACCGCCAGCGGGCCGATAATGCCGGTGTCGAGCGTCTTGATGCCGTCGATGATGGTGATGCCGCTAGCGGAGGTCAAAGACGACGGGTACTTAAGTCCAAGGTTGTCTCCGCTCAGCTTGATGATCTCGCTCAAAAAGAAGCAATAGGCAAAATAGGCCACGAGCGCCTCGAGGCAACAACGTGCCGGTTGCTTTTGGGCAAGGCCGATGGGCAGCGCTACGGCAAAAAGGAGCGGAAGTCGTTTAAAGACCGTCCACGAGCCGCGCTGAATGATAGTCCAAAAAACGTACCAAGGGGTTCCGTATACGGCGAGGTCGCCGACGATATCCGCAGACGTTGCGAGGGCGGAGACGCCGACCATAAGGCCCGATATGGAAAACAACATGGCGGGCGCGAACATTGCCCCGCCAAAGCGTTGGATTTTTTGCAGCATGTTCTGCCTCCCGAATATCGAGGCGCGTTGCGCGTGGTGAAACGTTTAAACAATGGATTCATTGTAGAGGACCAGACGATTGTCATACCGGCAGTTTTGAGCGAAACCGGTTTGAGCGTGACAGAAACCGTCAACGGTTAAATCCTGTCGCTTTGCCGATAATCGGTTTAAACAACTTCAAGAAATGCTATCGTGCCTAGCCATACATATTCATTAGAGGTGAAGTCATGCCAAAAGCGATTTACGAAGGAATCTACCGCGAGATCCGTTCGCGCATCATTAACGGGACTTATGCGTTTCAGGAGATGCTGCCAACCGAAGCCGAGCTGACCGCGGAATTTGGCTGCACGCGCAATACCGTTCGACGCGCCTTGAGCATGCTGGCCGACCAGATGTTTGTGCAGCCTATACACGGCAAGGGCGTGCGCGTTATTTGGCTCAAGGGTGAAACCGACATGCTGGGCGCACTCGAGGAAGTCGAGTCGTTTGGCGAATTTGCAAAGCGCAACAATGCCGTTGCATCGACGGACGTTAAGTCTTTTGAGCATTTGATTTGCACCGAGCAACTCTCTCGTCGCCTGGGCTTTAAGGTGGGCGAGGAGTTGATTCGCGTGGTGCGTGTCCGAAGCCTCAACGGCAACGCGCGCCAAGTGGACCATGGTTACTTTTTGGAGTCAATCGCCAAGGGCCTGACGCCCGAGATCGCCGCAAAGTCAATTTACGACTATCTGGAGCACAAACGCGGCGTCAAGGTGATGGCGAGTCGCCGTACAGTGAGCGTCGAGCTCGCCAACGATGAGGACTGCAGCTATCTTGACCTCGGTAAATACAACTGCGTTGCCGTCATGGAGAGCCAGTCGTACACCTCGGACGGCATCTTGTTCGAGGTCACGCATGCCCGCACGCATCCCGAGATCTTCCATTACCGCGTCAACTCCAAGCGATAGCCGGCTAGCTCGCAGCCTGACGAGACTCATGCCCTCAAAGCGAAAACGCCCGGTCAAACCGACGATGCATCGGCTTGACCGGGCGTTTTCTCTGCATTTGATAACAAATAATTGTTTATACAAAACTTGTCAAGTATCAAGTTGAAATTACCGTTCACCGAAGTTTTTCTACCGCTCTAGTAATACTTGTTCAAACAAGTAGCCAAATAGCGTATCGTACAAATCAGCAAAAGGGGCAAAGTCCCCGAGCCAATCTCCGAAGGCGGCGGCAAAGGGTGCCGCCACGGTGTGAAAGGGTGGATTGTAATGAAGAACGAAATGAGCAGAAGGCAGTTCCTGGGCTTTGCTGGTTCCGCGGCTGCGGTTCTTGGTCTGGGTCTCGTGGGCTGCGGTGGCTCCGCCGGCTCCGGCTCCTCTGCTTCTGGTGACGCTGCCGAGGTTTACTTCCTCCAATTTAAGCCCGAGGTCGACAAGGAGTGGAAGGAGATCGCCAAGGCGTACAAGGAGGAGAAGGGCGTCGAGGTCAAGATCGTGACCGCCGCCTCCAACACCTACGAGGAGAAGCTCAAGTCCGAGATGTCCAAGAGCTCCGCTCCGACCCTGTTCCAGGTCAACGGCCCCACCGGTCTTAAGAACTGGAAGGATTACTGCGCCGACCTGTCCGATACCAAGCTCCGCGGTGAGCTCATTGACGACTCCCTGGCTCTGCAGTCCGATGGCAAGGATCTGGGTATCGACTGGGTCCAGGAGAGCTACGGCATCATCTACAACAAGCAGCTGCTCGAGAAGGCTGGCTACAAGGCCGAGGACATCAACTCCTTCGACAAGCTGAAGGCTTGCGCTGACGACATCCAGGCCCGCAAGGACGAGCTTGGCGTTGAGGGTGCCTTCACTTCTGCCGGCATGGATGACTCCTCCAGCTGGCGCTACACCACCCACCTCGCCAACCTCCCGCTCTACTACGAGTTCGAGAAGGAGCACAACCAGGAGGACGACGAGATCAAGGGCGAGTATCTCGACAACTTCAAGCAGATTTTCGACCTGTACATCACCGACTCCACCTGCGATCCTTCGCAGCTTGCCTCCAAGACCGGCGACGACGCCACCAACGAGTTCGCAACCGGCAAGGCCGTCTTCTATCAGAACGGCTCTTGGGCATACGCTGACCTCACCAAGGCCGGTATGACCGACGACCAGCTCGGCATGCTGCCGATCTACATCGGCGTCGACGGCGAGGAGAACCAGGGCCTGTGCTCCGGCGGCGAGAACTACTGGTGCGTGAGCTCCCAGGCTTCCGAGGATGCTCAGAAGGCCACCGAGGACTTCATGTACTGGTGCGTCACCGCTGACACCCCGACCAGCATCATCGCCGACAAGATGGGTCTGACCGCTCCGTTCAAGAGCGCCAAGGAGACCACCAACGTCTTCTCGCAGCAGGCCGTTGCCATGGCCAAGGACGGCAAGAAGACCGTCGCTTGGGACTTCGTCTACATCCCCTCTGAGGAGTGGAAGAAGAACCTCAAGCAGGCTCTGATCGCCTACGCTGCCGACAACACCAAGTGGGACGGCGTCAAGAACGCCTTCGTCGATGGCTGGAAGACCGAGAAGGCTGCTTCCGAGTAAGCAGTTGCTGCCCAAGCTATCTGATTAGCGACAGGGGGCGGGCAGACGTAGGTTTGCCCGCCCCCTGCATATTGAAAGGACCCTTCTATGGGCAAAGCACTCAAGCGCTGGTGGCCGCTCTTTATGCTGCCCACGTGCCTGGCGTTTATGATCGGGTTCGTGATCCCTTTTATCCAGGGCTTCTATCTCTCGTTCTGCCAGTTTATTACCATTAACAACGCGCACTTTGTCGGTATCGCGAACTACGTGCGCGCGCTGTCCGATCCGCAGTTTGCCACGTCGTTCTTCTTTACCGTGGCGTTTGCCTTCCTGTCGACGGTGCTCATCAACGTGATCGCCCTGGCAATTGCGCAGGCGCTCACCCGCAAGGCGCTCAAAGGCACCAACATCTTCCGTACGATTTTCTTTATGCCTAACCTGATCGGCGGCATCGTGCTGGGCTACATCTGGCAGATTCTGATCAACTGCCTGCTCTCCAACGTGGGCGCCCAGCTCATTGCCCTTAACTCCGCTGCCGGCTTCTGGGGCCTTATCATCCTGACCCTGTGGCAGCAGGTCGGCTACATGATGATCATCTACATCGCTGGTCTGCAGTCCATTCCGTCCGACTACATCGAGGCCGCCAAGGTCGACGGTGCCACGGCATGGCAGACGTTTTGGAAGGTTAAGATCCCTAACCTGATGCCGACCATCACCATTTGCCTGTTCCTGTCCATCACCAACGGCTTTAAGCTGTTCGACCAGAACCTCGCCCTTACCGGCGGCGCCCCCGCGCACTCCACCGAGATGCTCGCCCTGAACATCTACAACACGTTCTATTCGCGTGCCGGTATCGCATGGCAGGGTATCGGTCAGGCCAAGGCGGTTATCTTCTGCATCCTGGTCGTAGCCATCTCCATGATTCAGCTTAAGGCCACGAGGTCCAAGGAGGTGCAGCAGTAATGAAACGCGATAAGGTTATCAACCGCGCGCTCTCGATTTTCTTTACGATCCTGTCGCTCGCGTGGATCTACCCCGTGTTTATGATTGCGCTCAATTCCTTTAAGAAAGCGACCGCAATCAGCACCACCACGGCATTCGATCTGCTCACGCCCGAGACGTTCAACGGCCTTGCAAACTACGTGCACGCCCTTAACGAGCAGGGCTTTGCCTCGGCATTTATGTACTCGCTCATCATCACGGTCACGTCGGTCGTGCTGATCTTGGTGTGCTGCTCCATGTGCGCTTGGTACGTGGTTCGCGTCAACAGCAAGATCTCGAACTTCTTCTATTACCTGTTCGTGTTCTCGATGGTCGTACCGTTCCAGATGCTCATGTTCACGCTGTCCAATTTGGCGGACCGCATTTGCTTTAACACGCCGTTCAACATCTGCTTTATCTATCTGGGCTTTGGCGCGGGCCTGGCGGTCTTTATGTTCGCCGGCTTTGTAAAGAACATCCCGCTCGAGATCGAGGAGGCGGCCATGATCGACGGCTGCAACCCGGTCCAGGTGTTCTTTAAGATCGTCCTTCCCATCATGAAGCCCACCTATCTTTCGGTCGGCATTCTCG
Organism: Coriobacteriaceae bacterium; assembly: GCA_025757745.1. Taxonomy (NCBI): domain Bacteria; kingdom Bacillati; phylum Actinomycetota; class Coriobacteriia; order Coriobacteriales; family Coriobacteriaceae; species Coriobacteriaceae bacterium. The sequence goes on along the minus strand of CP107217.1, from coordinate 2,161,126 downwards.
AGACCATGTGGGTCTGGAACGACTACCTGCTGCCCTACCTTACGCTCGACTCCACCAAGTACAAGACCATTCCTATCTTGATCCAGTACTTCCGCGGTGGCTACGGCCACGTCGAGCTCGGACCCATGATGGCCTGCATCATGATGGTTGTTATCCCCATCGTCATCATGTACATCCTCTGCCAGAAGTACATCATCGACGGCGTGGTGGCAGGTGCCGTCAAGGGCTGATGCCGTAACTGTTTTGCAAGTTTCTGCGGCGCCCCTCAGCGCGGCGCCGCACATCGAAAGGTAAAGACATGGCCGAGATCGTTCTCAAACATGTTCAGAAGGTGTATCCCAACACCGAGTCCAAAAAGAAGGGCTTCTTTGGCAAAAAGAAGAAGACCGAGGAGAAGAAGCATAACCTTAAGGTTACCGAGGATGGCGTGCTCGCTGTAGAGGACTTCAACCTCACCGTTCACGACCAGGAGTTCGTCGTCCTCGTTGGCCCGTCTGGCTGCGGTAAGTCCACGACGATGCGCATGGTTGCCGGCCTGGAGGACATTACCTCGGGCGACGTGCTCATCGACGGCAAGCGCGTCAACGACGTGGCGCCCAAGGACCGCGACATCGCCATGGTGTTCCAGAGCTACGCTCTGTACCCCAACATGACGGTGTACGAGAACATGGCGTTTACGCTTGAGCTCAAGAAGGTCCCCAAAGACGAGATCGACCGCAAGGTTCGCTCCGCTGCCGAGATCTTGGGTATCACCGAGTACCTCGACCGCAAGCCCAAGGCGCTTTCGGGCGGCCAGCGCCAGCGTGTCGCTATCGGCCGCGCCATCGTGCGTGATCCTAAGGTCTTCCTGATGGACGAGCCGCTGTCCAACCTGGACGCCAAGCTGCGTAACCAGATGCGTGCCGAGCTCATCAAGCTGCGCCACGAGATCAAGGGCACGTTCATCTATGTTACTCACGACCAGACCGAGGCCATGACTCTCGGCGACCGTATCGTGGTCATGAAGGACGGCGTTGTCCAGCAGATCGCCACTCCGCAGGAGGTCTTCAACCATCCCGCGAACATTTTCGTCGCCGGCTTCATCGGCGTGCCGCAGATGAACTTCTTCGATGCCCAGCTGGTGCGCTCGGGCGACGGCTTTACCGTCAAGACCGACGACATGAATGTCGCGCTGGCCCCCGAGACCTGCGCTCAGCTCGCCCTTAATTGGGACGGCGGCGACGTGAAGGAGATCACGGCCGGCGTACGTCCCGAGCAGATTCTGCTTGCCGAAAAGGGCGAGGAGGGTGCGCTTCAGGGCACCATCGAGGTCACCGAGCTCATGGGTTCGACCGAGCACGTTCATGTGATGTCTCCCGACGGCCAGTTTGTCCTGATCATCCCCGTCGTCGATCTCGAGGCCAAGGGTGCGCTCAAGGCGGGCGACCCCATCTGGTTCAAGTTTGAGAAGAACGCGACCCATCTCTTCGATAAGGTGTCTGGCAAGAACCTTATCTAGGCCCGATCCAATCAGGCCCTCCTTTTGGGCGACTGCGGCTTTGCCATCCTTTTGCCGCGGTCACATATAAGACTCCCCTCCCGTCCACTGGGCGAGAGGGGAGCCTTTCTTTTACAGGCTTTAGCCTGTGCGGGGCGCGCAGCGCGCCGCATCAGAAACCACCCGCTATGCGGGTGGGGCCAAACGGCTTTACAAAGCCGCCCCCTCGCCGGACACTTGCGATTGTTCAGGCCGCAAGGAATCCGAGTCGAGAGGGCGGTGGTGGCGTATGGCCCAGAAGGCCTACAGCCTGTCGCACACGAAGTGGATGTGCAAGTACCACGTCGTGTTCACGCCGAAGTATAGGCGCAAAGTCATCTACAACCAAATAAGGTCCGACCTTGGGGAGATCTTCAGGAAGCTCTGCCAGTACAAGGGGATCGAGATCATCGAGGGGCACCTGATGCCCGACCACGTCCACATGCTGCTGGCGATACCGCCGAAGTACAGCGTCGCGAGCGTCATGGGCTACCTGAAGGGGAAGAGCTCGCTGATGATATTCGACAGGCACGCGAACATGAAGTACAAGTTCGGCAACAGGAAGTTCTGGGCCGAGGGCTACTACGTGTCCACCGTCGGCCTGAACGAGGCCACGATCGCGAAGTACATCCGGGAGCAGGAGAGGGCCGACATCGCGCTCGACCGGCTGAGCGTCAAGGAGTACGAGGACCCCTTCGATAGGGGGCCGGGGCGCAAGTAGCGCCGGTTTGACCGGCCCGCCACGGGTCAATCTGCAGTGCGGCCCGAACCCCGTGAGGGCCGGCGCCTTTAGACGCGTGCCGGAAATCCAAGGGTTATACCCTAAGAGCAAACCACCCCTTTTAGGGGTGGTTTTGATTGTGCTGGGGCCGTTGATCTGCCGGTTTGTCTTGATCTGTAACAGGAGGAGGGCCAAATTGGGTCTAGATGTTACAGATTGAGACAGCATCGAGCTGCCTATCCTTTCATCTCGATCTGTAACACGGGAGGCTGATTTCGGCAGCTACCTGTTACAGAACGAGATTGTTTGGTCGAGACAAATCACGGGCCGGCGTATCGGCACAAAAAGCGGAGCCGCGTTGCCGCGACTCCGCTTTCAAGAGGATGGGTAAAGGAAACGAAATTAGCTCAGGTGCCAAATCTCGTCGTTGTACTGGGAGATCGTGCGGTCAGACGAGAAGGTGCCGGCGTTGGCGATGTTGATCAGCGCCTTGCGCATCCAAGCGTCCTGGTCCTCGTAGTCGGCTAGCACGCGCTCCTTGGTCTGGATGTACTCCTCAATGTCGAGCAGGGCCATAAACCAGTCCTTGCCCTTGATGTCGTCGTGCAGGCGCTGCAGGCGCTCGGCGTTGCCGGTCGCCATAAAGGCGGGGTTGGTGATGAAGTCCACCAGCAGCTTGATGCCGGGCTTGCGATAGAGCGCGCCGGCGTCATAGCTGCCGTCGGCGTAGAGCTGCTCGACCTGCTTGGAAGAGGCACCAAAGGTGTAGATGTTCTCGTCGCCCACGAGCTCGGCAATCTCCACGTTGGCACCGTCAAGCGTGCACAGGGTCAAAGCGCCGTTGAGCATGAACTTCATGTTGGAGGTGCCGCTCGCCTCCTTGGAGGCCAAGCTGATCTGCTCGGAGATATCGGCGGCGGGGATCACACGCTCAGCAGCGGTGACGTTGTAGTTCTCGATCATGACAACCTGCAGGTAGGGGGCCACGTCGGGGTCGTTGGCGATCCACTGCGACAGTGTCAGGATCAAATGGATGATGTCCTGGGCGATGGTGTAGGCAGGTGCCGCCTTGCCGCCGAAGATGATGGTGACGGGATGCTTAGGTCTGTTGCCGTTCTTGATGTCGAGATACTTCCAGATGATGTAGAGCGCGAGCATCTGCTGGCGCTTGTACTCGTGGATGCGCTTGACCTGGACGTCGATGATGGCGTTGGAGGGAATGGTCACGCCCTGCTCGAGCGCCATGAACTGGCGCATGATGGTCTTGGCTTCGGCCTTGGTGGCGGCCAGGCGCTCAAGAACATCCTTGTCGTTAGCGAATTCGGCGAGCTTGCTCAGGTCGCCGGTGCTGCGCCAATCGGTGCCGATCACATCGTCGAGCAGGCTGGCGAGCGCGGGGTTGGCGCCATGGATCCAACGGCGGAAGGTGATGCCGTTGGTCTTGTTGGAGAACTTCTCGGGATAGATCTCGTAGAACGGGTGAAGCTCGGTGTCCTCCAGAATCTTGGTGTGGAGTGCGGCGACGCCATTGATGGAGAAGCCAAAGTGAATGTCCATGTGGGCCATGTGGACGGTGTCGTGCTCGTCGATGATGGCGACGCGCGGGTCGTCGTGCTCGGCCTTGGCAACCTCGTCGAGCTTGACGATGATGTCGGCGATGGCGGGCGAGACCTTCTGCAGGCTGGCGAGCGGCCACTTCTCGAGCGCCTCGGCAAGGATCGTGTGGTTGGTGTAGGCGACCATGGAGCGCACGATGGTAACGGCCTCGTCAAACTCGATGTCGTGCTCGGTGGTGAGCAGGCGGATGAGCTCGGGAATGACCATGGTGGGGTGCGTGTCGTTGATCTGGACCACGGCGTAGTCGGCCAGATCGTGCAGGTTGCTGCCGCGCTCGACGGCCTCATCGATCAGGAGCTGGGCGGCGTTGCTCACCATGAAGTACTCCTGGTAGATGCGAAGCAGGCGGCCCTGCTCATCGGAATCATCCGGATAGAGGAACAAGGTGAGGTTCTTGGCGATCTCGGTCTTGTCGAAGTCGATGGAGCTGCCGGGGACCAGGCCGTCGTCGACGCTCGCCAGGTCGAACAGGCGCAGGCGGTTTTTGGTGGGCTGGTCGTAACCGGGCACATCGATGTTGACGAGCTTGGAGGTAACGGCAAAATCGCCGAACTCGACGGTGTAGGAGCGGTCATCGTCGACTAGGATGTCCTGCTCACCGAGCCACTCGTCGGGGACGGCCTTCTGCTGGTTGTCGACAAAGCGCTGACGGAACAGACCGTAGTGATAGTTGAGGCCCACGCCATCGCCGGTCAAGCCCAGCGTGGCGATGGAATCCAGGAAGCACGCGGCCAGGCGGCCCAGGCCGCCGTTGCCGAGCGACGGCTCGACCTCGAATTCCTCGATCTTGTTGAGGTCGTGGCCTGCGGCGGTGAGCTGGTCCTTAACCTCGTCGTAGATGCCGAGGTCGATCATGTTGTTGATGAGCAGCTTGCCGATCAAAAATTCGGCGGAAATGTAATAGAGTTTTTTCTTGCCGTTGTTGAGCGGGCAGGTGGCGGAGCGCTCCTGCACGAGTTTGACCAGCAGCTTGTAAATGCGACGGTCGTCGAGCTGCTCGAGCGAGGTGCCAAAAGACTGCTCGGCGAGTTCCATGAGGTTAATTTGGGGCATGTTTTCTCCTGTGATGGGTTGTTTCATGTCTGCAATTCATAAGAATCCCGCGCGAGGGGATTGGGGTGGCCTCGCGCGGGTAAGCAAGCGCGTCCGCACGGTGGGGAGGGGTCGGGCGCGGTAGCTCCTATTGAGGAAGCTCGATTTCGGCTTCCGACGGGATGCGGAAGTAGGTCTCGGTCCAGTCGGTGAGTTTGTGCTCGAGCTCGCGGGTGATGGCGCCGTCGAGCATGCGCCAGGTCCAGTTGCCGCCCAGCGTGGCAGGGGTGTTGATGCGCGCCTCGTTGCCCAAGTTGAGCAGGTCCTGCATGGTGTAGATGCACGTGTCGCTCACGCTGGCTGCGATGGTTCGGTTGAGCGCGTCGGCGATGGGTTCGCCGGCCTGCTGATGGGTGTACAGGGCTGTCTGCTCGCGCTGACGCGGGGTAGCCGTTCCTTCAAACCAGCCGCGTGCCGTCTCGTTGTCGTGAGTGCCCACGTAGGCGACGGTGTTGGCAATGTAGTTGTGCGGCAGGTAGTACGAGTTGGTGCCCTCAAAGGCAAACTGCAGGATCTTCATGCCGGGGAAGCCCGAGTTGTCGCGCATGTCGATGACGCCGGGGGTGAGGAAGCCCAGGTCCTCGGCGATGATGGGCAGCGTGCCGAGCTTTTCCTCGAGTGTCTTGAAGAGCTTGAGGCCGGGACCCTGCGTCCACGAACCGTAGGACGAATCAGGCGAGGAGAACGGCACCTCCCAATAGGCCTCGAAGCCGCGGAAGTGATCCAGGCGGATGACGTCGTACATGTCGAGGGCGGCGCGAATGCGGCCCTCCCACCAGGAGAAGCCGTCGGCCTCCATGGCGTCCCAGTCGTAGATGGGGTTGCCCCAGTACTGGCCGGTAGCCGAGAACTGGTCGGGCGGCGTGCCGGCGACGCTCACGGGATTGCCGGCGGCGTCGATCTTAAAGAGCTCAGGTGTCGCCCACATCTCGACGGAGTCACGCGAGACATAGATGGGCAGGTCGCCGATGATGAGAATGTCGCGCTCGTTGGCATAGGCCTTGAGGCGGCTCCACTGGCGATCGAAGAAGTACTGCGTCATCTGGTGGTAGAGCATACGCGCCGGATGGTCGGCGCAGACCTTGGCGGAAGCCTCGCCGCGGGTGCGGAGCTCCGCGGGCCACTCCCAAAACGCCTTGAGACCGCACTCCTCTTTGACGGTCATGAACTCACAGTAGGGGATGAGCCAGTCCTCGTTGGCCTGGATAAAGTCATCGAAATCGGCCGGCTTGTCGGCAGCAAAGCGCTCGGCGGCGCGGTCGAGAATCTGACGGCGGCCGCCAAAGATAGCACCGTAGTCGACATTGCTGGGGTCGGATCCCAGATACACGCCATCGATATCGCGCTGCTCCAGATACCCTGCCTCGATAAGCTCGGCAAAGTCGATAAAGTTGGGGTTGCCTGCGCGGGCCGAGAACGACTGATAAGGCGAATCGCCATAGCTGGTCGTCGTAAGGGGCAGAATCTGCCAGTAATGTTGTTTGCACGAGGCGAGAAAATCGACGAAGTCGTAGGCATTCCAGCCAAAGCCGCCGATTCCGTATGGTCCGGGCAGAGATGAGACGGGCATGAGGACGCCGCTTGCACGCTCCATGAATGCGCTCACCAACCTTCTTGTTGTGGGGTCGGCCTGCCGATGGAAGAGCAGTCCGCCTCCGATGTTCTGATCCGATACGCCTATTGTAAAACATGTTGTTTAAACATGTACAGGCAAGATAAAAAAGTTGGTCGATTTTCGGCGAATGGCTACATGCCATGAAAAAAGCCCCGACCTCACAACGTGAGATCGGGGCAAGAACGGTATGTAGGTTTTTGCTACTCGGCGTCGGCGAAGCCGTTGGGGTTGTGGCTCTGCCAGTTCCAGCTATCGCGGCACATGTCCGCGATGTCGTACTGGGCCTTCCAGCCCATCATGCGCTCGGCCTTGGAGGCATCGCACCAGTTGGCAGCGATGTCGCCGGCGCGGCGCTCGCGGATCACGTAGGGCAGCTCCTTGCCACAAGCCTTGGAGAAGGCGGCGACGACCTCGAGTACCGAGGTGCCGGTGCCGGTGCCCAGGTTAAAGATCTCGACGCCGGTCTTGCCGTTCATCCAGTTAAGGGCGGCAACGTGACCAGAGGCCAGATCGCACACGTGGATGTAGTCGCGCACGCCGGTGCCGTCGGGGGTGGGGTAGTCGTTGCCAAAGACCTGAACGGCCTCGAGCTTGCCCACGGCGACCTGGGCGACATAGGGCACCAGGTTGTTGGGGATGCCCTTGGGGTCCTCGCCGATCAGGCCCGACGGATGAGCGCCGATGGGGTTGAAGTAACGGAGCAGCACGACGTCCCACTCGGGGTCGGCGGTGTGGACGTCCATAAGGATCTGCTCGATCATCCACTTGGTCCAACCATAGGGGTTGGTTGCGGGCTTTTTGGGGTCTTCCTCGGTGACGGGCGGGTTGTCCGGGTCGCCGTAGACGGTCGAGGAGCTCGAGAAGATGATGGACTTGCAGCCATGGTTGCGCATGACGTCGATGAGCACCAGGGTGTTCTCGATGTTGTTGTGGTAGTACTCGACGGGCTTGCTCACCGACTCGCCGACGGCCTTAAAGCCGGCGAAGTGGATGACGCGGTCGATCTGATGGGTGTCGAAGATCTTGTTCATGGCCTCGCGGTCGAGCACGTTGGCCTCGTAGAAGGTGAGGTTCTTGGCAGCCTCTTCGCCCACGATGGTCTTGACGCGGTCGACGGCGACGGCGCTGGAGTTGGAAAGGTCATCGACGATGACGACCTGGTAGCCGCCCTCGAGCAGCTGAACGACGGTGTGCGAGCCGATAAAGCCGGCGCCACCGGTTACGAGGACGCAGGTGTCTTTGGGGTCGAGTGCTTTGGACATGTAGTCTCCTATCGAATCAGGAACACTTCTTCAGGGGAGTATAGCGCAGGCAGGGGCACCCAAAACGTGCAGGGCAGGAAAAGCAGATGAACATGCTAACGTACTCATGGAAATGTTTGGCGTGGGCGTAACCTTGACTTTGACGTTTGCATACGAGCCGCCGACCATACGGTTTGCTGCCGTTCGTGGAAATCGTTGGGATGCGCCGGATGTACGCTAATATGTATGAGTTGAGCGACATATAAATAAACATGTAACGGAGTAGATATGTCACCAAACAGCGATTCCATCCTTTCCCAGGAGCTTTCGCGTCGCACTGCCCTCAAGGCCCTGTTCGGCGCAGCTTCTGAAGCCGTTCTTTTTGGTCTGCCCGCTCGCGCCCATGCTGCGGAGGCCACCAAGGAAACCACCGACAAGCTCAATGCGGCCCAGGCTCAGCTTGACGAGGTCCAGGCCCAGCTCGACAGCATCGCAAATGAATACGCGGCGCTGGCCAACAAGAACGCCCAGACCCTCAACGATATCGAGGGCGTACAGGGCCAGATTGACAGCACGCAGGCGCAGATTGACGAAAAGAAGGCCGAGCTCAAAAAGAAGCGCGACGATCTTTCCGATCGCGTTTCCGCCAGCTATAAGTCGGGCGGCACCAACATCCTGTCGCTGCTGCTCGCCTCGGGTTCGTTTGAGGAACTCGTCGCCAATGCGCACTATGTTGAGAAGATCAACAAGAGCGACCGCGACGCCATCGAGGACATTCAGACCATCCAGGAGGAGCTCGATGCGCAAAAGACCGAGCTCGAGTCGCAGAAGGCCGACTTAGAGAAGCTCAAGGACCAGCAGACTGCCCAGATGCAGGACATGCAGGCCAAGCAGCAAGAGGTCCAGACCGTGCTGAGCGGTCTTTCCGACGACGTCAAGGAGCTCATGGCTCAGCGCGATTCAGAGATTCTCGCTGCCGCCCAGGCCGAGGAGGCTGCCAGGAAGGCCGCCGCTGCCGCGGCCGCCGCGAACAAGAACAATTCCTACTCGGGTGGTTCGAGCTCGGGCGGTGGATCGTATGCGCCCGGAACTCCGCAGCAGAATGCCGGCTCGGGCAAGCAACAGGCCGTCGTCAACGCGTGCTACTCCACGCCTTCGCCGGGTCAAAACTGGTGCGCGGCGTGGGTTACCAATGTCTTCCGCAACGCAGGCGTTGGCTACTTTGGCGGTAACGCGTGCGATATGTTTAACGCCTGGTGCTATAGCTCCGACCGCTCGGCGCTGCAGGTGGGCATGATCGTGGCCGACTCCTCGCATAGCGGCACCGGTGCGCCCGGCCTGCTGTATGGCCATGTGGGCATCTATGTCGGCGGCGGCGTCGTTATGAGTAACGAGGGCGCCATCACGTCGAGGTCGCTTGACTCGTTCATTGGGTTCTACGGCACTGGCTCTGGCGTGCGCTGGGGCTGGCTCGGCGGTATTGCGCTGTCGTAACGATAAGTTGGGCCGGGACAGTCCGAGAGGCATAAGGTTGCCTGCTCGGACAGTCCTGCTCGCACGGAGAGCACATTAAGTGCTCTCCGGCTCGTGCGGAACTCGCGATCAACCTTATGCCTCTCGGACTGTCCCGGCCCTCTCGGGTTCGGGGTGCGACACACCGGACTGGTTATCTTATATAAAGATGGCGAAGGCCCCTTTCGGGGCCTTCTTTTTAAATAAAATTATCGACTCCGTGGACTTCGGTTTTGGAATTTGGAGCCGACGGCTCATCAAAGTGGAAAATGAAATATAACCTAGCTGCAATAATCGCCTTGTTGCGAACTCGAACTGATCATGTAGATCTAAAATAGTCGCAATATACAATTGTCGTGTGGTGCGTTGGGTCGGAGCTGCTGCGGGTCCTAGATGGATTGCGGTCTTGCGCCCCGATGTTCAAACAGGTTTCTCTCTAGACGGGAAGTTGCTCATGGACACCATATATGACGGAGACGACTGGGTCGATCATTATAGTTGGCGCCTGGTCGGCTCGGATGACAATGGGGATGTGGTGTTTGACGGACTATGTCCAAAGCATCTCCATCCTTTTGTCTCGTCGTTAATTGAGAGTTCCGCTCGTGTTGCCCCCTACAGCTCGGCGTCGCTTCATGATACGGACGTTTTGAAGACCATAAAGGAATCAATTGACGAGGGCACGATGAGTAGCTTGCTGTTTTCTCGCCTTGTGGGGCTAGATGAGATTGACTCGAAACGACTGCTTGCGGGCGAAAAGGTGGAACTCACTTATCGGTCGATGATTTCAATCCTGCGGATGGCCGATGTTCTTCGCAAATAAATGAAAACGGGACAAGTGAGCTACGTCACTTGTCCCGTTATTAATTAAAGTGGACCGCGGCGAGCGGGCTATAAAAATTCGCCGACTCGGTGGACTTCGGGTTCTAGGTCTACGTCGAACTGCTCTTTGACTTTGGCTTGGATGTCGCGGATGAGTTCGTCGACGTCGGCGGCGGTGGCGTGGTCGGCGTTGACGATGAAGCCGCAGTGTTTTTCGCTCACCTGCGCGCCGCCGACAGCATGGCCGCGCAGGCCGGCATCCATGATGAGCTTGCCGGCAAAGTAGCCCTCGGGGCGCTTGAAGGTGGAGCCGGCGCTCGGCATGTCGAGCGGCTGCTTGTCCTCGCGGCGCTGGCGGTAGTCGTCCATGTCGGCCTTGATCATCGCGGCGTTGCCCGGGGCGAGATTGAAGGTGGCCGAAAGCACGGTAAAGCCGTCGTCGGCGATGCGGCTCTTGCGATAGCCCAGGTTAAGCTCGTCGACATCGAACTCGATGATGCTGCCGATGCCGCGGGTGCCGTCGTCGAGCATGCGGGCGGGCTTGTAGACGCGCACAGACTCCAGCACATCGGCCATGCAGGCGCCATAGGCGCCGGCGTTCATGTAGCAGGCGCCGCCGACCGATCCGGGGATACCCGAGATGGGCTCCATGCCGGTGAGACCGGCCTCGGCTGCCGCCGCGGCGACATCGGAAAGCAAGGCGCCGGCTGCTGCCGTGACGTGCGTGCCGTTGACCGTAATGTCGGAGAGGCCCTCGCCAAGCGCCACGACGACGCCGCGGATGCCCTTGTCACCGACGAGCAAGTCGGAGCCGTTGCCCACGATGGTGAGGGGCAGATCGCAGCGATAGCAGGTATCGAGCGTGGCGACGAGGCTCTGCTCGGTATCGGGCGTGACAAAGACGTCGGCCGGGCCGCCGATTTTAAACGTGGTGTGCTCGCGCATGGGCTCGCTCATCAGCACGTTGTCCTCGCCGGCAACGCCAGCAAGCGCGCACAGCAGGTCCTCGTTAAAAAAGTCGTTCTCGTGCATACGAATATCCGCCTTTTGGTGGTCGTTGTCATCAATCGATTGCAATATACCCCACCCGGACGGATTTGGTGCGCTGGCGGCGATAAAACAGCCGTCTACCGGATTGGTAAAGTGTTTATCATCGAGGTAGAGGGACGGTCGCTATACTTTCAAGGGATTGCGCGAATACTCGGAAGGAGCGAGATGGGCAACAAAGTTACTCTCAAGCAGATTGCCCAGGAGGTGGGGCTTTCCCCCTCGTCGGTCTCGCTTGTTCTCAATAATCGGCCCTGCCGCATCTCGGAAGAAAACCGCAAGCTCATCAAGGAGGTCGCGGCGCGCAACCACTATGTCCCTAACCAGATCGCGCGCAGCCTGGTCATGCGCGAGTCACGCACGCTGGGCCTTATCGTTCCCAATATCGAGAGCCGCTTTTTTGCCTCGCTCGCCGGCAGCTTGGAAAAGCGCTGCCGCGAGGATGGCTATGCGCTCTTTATTACCAGCTCGGGTGGAAGTGCCGACGACGATCTTGAGCTGCTGCGCCAGCTGGTGACGCGCGGCGTCGACGGCGTCTTTCTGGTAGTGGGTGACGAGTTCTCCGACGACCGCGCCCTGCGCGAAGAAGTCAGCCATCTGCCCATTCCGGCGGTAATGGTCGACCGTGCCATTGAGGGGCTCGAGTGCGACAAGGTGATGTTCGACCACGAGATGGGTGGCTACATGGCTACCCGCTATCTGATCGAGCAAGGACACCGTCGTATTGCCTGCTTGGTTAATGCGCGCCGTTCCAATACGGGTCGTAAGCGTCTTGCCGGCTACGAGCGTGCGCTGCGCGAGGTTGGCCTGCCGATCGACGCACGTTTGGAGTTTGAGAGCGAGTACTACATTCCGAGCGCCTACGAGGCCTCGGAGGCGGTGCTCGCAACTGACGCCACCGCCGTGTTCGCAAGCTCGGATAACATTGCCCTCGGTCTGCTTAAGCGCTTGCACGAGATGGGTAAGAGCATCCCGGGCGATATCTCGGTGGTAAGCTATGACAACTCGGCGGCCGACGTTCTCTTTGAGCCAGCGCTGACCGCGATTGAGCAGGATCCTGGTGTCCTCGCGGAGCATGCTTTTGGCTGCATGTCCAAGCGTCTTGCCGGTAGGGGCGGTAGACGTGCCGAAGAGGTCGTTCTGGAGCCGGCGCTTATCGTTAAGGACAGCGTGCTTGACCTTACCGAATATAGCTAAGCGCACTTGTTTGTTTGCATAGATTGTATGCGGAGCGTCAGCTATTTGCCGGCGGGGCCGGGGTGCCTGCTTTGTTTTGAGAAGTTCGCGAAGCCCACTTCTCAAAACAAAGCAGGCACCCCGGCCCTCGTCCGTAAACTTTTCCGCTGGGCGAGCCATAGACGCCGCGCACCGATAGGGTGGGGCGGTACCTTGAAATTGGTGCTATATTCGCCTTGAGTTGTTTAATGCTAGTACGGGAGGCTGATATGGGGCTGTTCAAGAAGAAAAACCCGCAGGATGCCTTTGATCCCGATGTGTTTACCATCACGGATACGATTTTGGACCCGCCGCGGTTTACATTTTTGCCGGCTATCTACCAGGATGCCACGCGCCGCAAGTGGGCCGTACATCAGCGCGGTGCAGAGCCAAAGATTTTTGACTATGCGGACGTGCTTCAGTGCGAAGTAGCCGAGGCGGGCGATCCGGAGGCCGAGGAAGCGGTCTCAAAACAGGAATTTGCCCAGCGTATTCTGGCAAATCCCGCTAAAGCGGCAAAAATAAACGCTGCCAAGCGTAATATGTGTCTTGGTATGGGCGTTGTTGTGGCGGTTCAGACGGGAAAAGACGAGGTTTCCAAATTAGAGATTCCCGTTATGACCGACGAAGTCAAACGCGATTCAAGTCTATATAAGTCGTATCGGAATGTCGCCGAGAAGATTAAGGCCGAATTTGATGCCATGGGAGGGCTGGCCTAATTTTGGCGGCATACGTTTCTGAATGAGGAGTCTGTGCAATGGCAGGCGAATCTTATGCAATTCCCCCCAAAGATCGTGCTGTTGAGGGAATTCTTTGGTATATCCAGCACTATCAGCTCGGCGGCGGCGATCGTCTGCCGGCCGAGCGCGTGCTGTGTGAAGAGATTGGCGTTTCGCGTACGGCGTTGCGCGCCGGTATTATGCGGCTCATTTCGTGCGGAACGCTCGAAAGCCGCCGCGGATCGGGTACGTATGTGTGTCCTCCCAAACCGCTCAATATCTTCCAGGAGACGTATAACTTTTCCGATGCCGTGCGGACTGCAGGCTTGCACCCCTCTTCTCGCTTGGTTTCCACCGAGACTCTCGAGGCGGATGAGACACTTGCCGACAAGCTTGGGGTTGCCGTAGACGCTCCTTTGCTTCGCATGCAGCGCGTTCGACTTATTGAGGGCGAGCCGGCATCAATCGAGACGGCTCACGTTAACCTGTCCCTGTGTCCATCGCTTCCCGAGCACGATTTTGAGTGTGAGAGTCTTTACGATGTCTTGCTCAAAGAAGGTGGCGTGCGTGTTGAGCATGGACGTGAGCATATCTCCATCTCGCGCTTGAACGCCGAAGAGGCCGAGCTACTCCAGCAAGAAGAGGGAACGCCGGTGTTCTATGAGAGCACGATCGAATTTGATAAGGACATGCGTTTTGTGGAGCATTGTAAATCGGTGATTTTGCCTACAAAGTTCCGCTTTGCCGACAACGGCGAAAAGAACGGCATGAGGAGCGTGGCAGGTGAACAATGGCTGAAACAGTAGATGCCACCCCGGTTTATATACGCATTCGACGTCGCATTGAGGAGCGTATCGAGCGCGGAATATACCCCACGGGTTCGATGATTCCGTCCGAAAATGAGCTTGCCGAGGAGTTTGGCACGACACGCCTGACTATCCGGAGTGCCGTGGACGAGCTAGTTCGTCGCGGCCAGATTCGCCGTGTCCGCGGAAAGGGTGCCTTCGTGGCACAGAAGGTGCCCGTTACGTTTGAGCGTACGGGCGGCTTCCGTGAATCGGTTCGCGCCTCGGGCGGCGAACCGTCCGTCCGCATTCTGGCGCGCTCCAAGCGTTATGCGGGGCCATACTACGCTGACCTATTTGGCATTGCCGAGGACGACCTGCTCTATTCCATTCGACGTTTGAACTGCATTAACGGCGATCCCGTATCGATTGAGATGGCGCTGATTCCCTGCCTGCTGTTCCCAACAATCGAAGAGATCGACGTGTCGGTTTTCAGTTTGTACGAGACCTATGAGATGCTGGGCCGAAAGCCGGTCATGGCACAGGAAAAGCTCGATATCGAAGCGCTGGGCGCGCGAGATGCCGGTCTGCTTGGACTGGAGCAGGGCGATCTTGCCTTGACGCTGGAGTGCGTGAGCTTCGATGCAAGCGGGCAGGCAATCGAATACGTCAAGTCGTTTAACCGCGGTGATGCGGGTGGATATACCTATACGTACTAGCTGGAGTTTTGTGAATAACAGCTGGGAAGCTAACCAGTTTTGATCGTTGGGTCAGCCGTATATACAACCTTACATGGCTCAAAATCGACCGTTCGCCGATGGGGATAAATTAATCGACAAAGAGGTATCAAAAAGCTGTAACCTGTAACTGTGATTGGTATCAAATACTAATGATTTGTTACGAGGTGAGACGATGAAAATGCTCGATTACGTTCAACTCGCCCACGTGCGTATGGGTGAGAACCTTGAGCGTTCGTCTGAGCTTGTATGCCAGCTCGTAGATATTTTCCAGTCTGGTTCCTTTAGCGCACTGCGCATCGTTGCTTCGGGTTCGTCCCGCCATGCAGCCGATTGCGCCCGCGATTATCTGCAGGATGCGCTGCAGATGCAGGTGTCCGTTGTGACGCCCGAGGCCTTTGTCGATTTTGAGCACACCTATCCTCAGCATGCGCTCAACATCGCCGTCTCCCAGAGTGGCTACTCGACCAACACGATCGCGGCGCTCGATTACATGCGCGCGCACGATATGCCTGCAGTTGCACTCACGGCAAACGTCGAAGCGCCTATTAAGGAACACGCTGATATCGTTCTCGACTACGGCGTGGGCGTCGAGTCGGTGGACTTTGTGACTCTGGGCGTCGAGGTTCTCGTTGAGTACCTGGTGCTCTTTGGCATTTACGGTGGCCAAGCGCGCGGAACGATTGACGCCGAGGGCGTTGCCCAGCGTCTTGACGACCTGCGCGAGGCTATCCAGGGCAATGCCGTGATGTGCAAGACCGCCGAGGCATATGTCCAAGACCACATGCTCGAGCTTTCTGAGCACATACCCGCCATGGTCGTCGGCAACGGCCCCAACTATGGCGTTGCCGAAGAGGCGGCGCTCAAGCTGAGCGAGACCATCAAGATTCCGGCTATGCATCACGAGGGCGAGGAGTTCGTTCACGGTCCCGAGATGCAGATAACCCCAGGCTACCTGGTGTTTATCGTCGACGATCCACAAGGGTCGGAGCGTCTGGCAAATATCGCCGATGCGCTGTCGAACGTTACGGCAAAAACGGTGCTGCTCACGGCCCATCCCAGGGGTAGGGCTCACGAGGTTGCGGTGCCTCAGGTGGCTCCGCTGCTCAGCGCAATTCCCAATCTTGTGTTCTTCCAGACGATTGCGGCAATGATCGCCGAGCGCCTGAAGTCATGGGATGTGCACCCGTATCTCGATGCCGTCTCCAAGCAAATGGAGGTCAAGGCAGAGGGCTACGAAGAGTCAGTCAATGCGCTTAAGGCCAAAGCGGCTGAGTGTTACGGAATGTAAGCGGGTTTTGATGCCCGTTGGCACGGGGGATGTGGAAACAACCCCCAGAAAGGAGAGACAAATGAAGGAAACCGAGAAGATCGAGATCATGCATTTCGACCAGGAGGGCTACCTCGAGGACGGCAAGGCGCTCTACGAGACCGGCAAGAAGATGACCGCGCTCGCCGACAAGGTCGCCGACGAGGGCTACGACGCCGTGTTCCTGATGGGCGTCGGCGGCACCTGGGACGAGCTCATGCAGCTCGAGTACCTCATGAACAAGTTCGGCGACCGCGACCTCGAGGTCTACCTGATCCACGCCGCCGAGTGGAACGTCTCCGGCCACAAGCGCATGACCGAGAAGTCCGTCGTGCTCACCGCCTCCGAGTCCGGCACCACCCCCGAGGTCCTCGAGGCCGTCAAGAAGATGAAGGACATGGGCGTCCGCGTCTACGCCATGACCAAGCCCGAGGGTCTCATCGGCCAGGCTGTCGGCGCCGAGAACTGCGTCGCCATGGCTTCTGACCATGGTTCGGGCGGCTGCGAGAAGGGCTACTACCTCGCCGACTGCTTCGGCCTGCGCCTGCTCAACCGCCGCGGCTGCTTCCCCAAGTTCGACCTGTTCATCGAGCAGACCAAGGACATCTGGAAGGACATGCTCGATATCCGCAAGCGCTTCGAGCCGCGCGCCGAGGAGCTCGCCAAGAAGTACGCCCTGGCCCCCTACACCATGTTCATCGGCTCCGGCGCCCTGTGGGGCGAGACTATCCTGTTCTCGATGTGCATCCTCGAGGAGATGCAGTGGAAGCGCACCCGCTACATCACCTCGGCAGACTTCTTCCACGGCACCCTCGAGCTCGTGGAGCCCGGCGTCCCCGTGTTCCTGTTCATGGGCGAGGACGAGAACCGCAAGCTCGACGAGCGCGTCCGCGCCTTCCTGACCCGCGGCGTGACCGGCGACACCGACATCAACATCATCGACACCGCCGAGTTCGCGATCCCCGGCCTTGACGACGAGTTCCGCGTCATCGTCTCCCCGTGGATTCTGACGGTGCTCGTGACCGACCGCCTGGCTCGCTACTACGAGACGGTCACCAAGCACAACCTCAAGTATCGTCGCTACTATCACCAGTTCGACTACTAAAGAAAACGGGTGCGGGAACGTGCCGGGCTATTGAGAGGAACACAGAATGAGACAGTACATCATCGCCAGCCATGCGCACTTCGCTACCGGCATCAAGGAGAGCGTCGAGCTGCTCTCGGGCGCTCGTGACAACGTCCACGATCTTTCGATGTTCGTCGATGGCCGCATGGACGTGGCCGAGGAGGCCCAAAAACTGCTGGCGGGCATGTCTGCCGACGATGATGTCGTTGTCTGCACCGACCTCTTTGGCGGCAGCGTCAACAACGAGTTCACCAAGATCGTCCAGACGCGTCCCCGCACGTACCTCGTTACCAACATGAACCTTCCTCTGCTCATCCAACTGCTGTTCTCTGACGAGTCGGCGCCGGTTGAGGAGACGATTCGTGCCATCGTCGCTGCGGACGATACGCGCGTGAAGTTTGTCAACGACCTGCTGGTCGATGACGACGAGGAAGAAGAGTTCTAATCCGCAGCACCTATTGACATGCCGTAAGACGGCGCAAGACCTTTGGGGGGTCACATTATGATTCAGCTACTCCGCGTTGACCATCGCCTGCTTCATGGCCAGGTCGCAGTTTCCTGGGTTCAGGGCCTCGGCTCCAACTGCATTTTCTGCGTGGGCGATAAGGTTGCTAACGACCCGGTGTGGAAGACGACGCTCAAGATGGGCAAGCCTGCCGGCTGCAAGCTCGTCATCAAGGATATGGCGAATGCCATCGAGGCCATTAACTCGGGCGTGACTGACAAATACAAGATGATCATCTGCGTCGCCACCATCGCTGAGGCAAAGCAGCTTGTTGAGGGCTGCCCGCAGATCAAGTCGGTCAACCTGGGCAACACCAAGCCCAAGGACGAGAAGCGTCCCGACGCTCGTCAGGTCTCTCGTCAGATCTTCCTGACCGCGGCCGAGGAAGCCGATGTGCGCGAGATGCTGGATCGTGGCATTGAAGTCGAGATTCGACCCCTGGCCGATGACCCCAAGGTTGACTGCGCCAGCGTGCTCTAGGCGTTTGAATTCGAAGAGTCTGAGCTCTTCGTAGTGTCCTATATGGAAAGGGGGATATATGCTTACCCAAGCAATCCTCATCGGACTTATCGCCGCATTTGGTAAGTTCGACTACCAGCTCGGTACGCTCTACGCGTTCCGCCCCATCGTCCTGTGCCCGCTCGTGGGCCTGGTCCTGGGGGACCTGCAGTCTGGTCTTGCGATCGGTGCGAGCCTGGAGCTGCTGTTCATGGGCTCGATCTCCATCGGCGCCTACGTGCCGCCTGATGAGACGATCGGCGGCGTGCTCGCCTGTGCCTTCGCTATCCAGCTGGGCCAGAGCACCGAGGCAGCCATCGCGCTCGCTATGCCCATCGCCACGCTGTGCCTTGCCATCAAGAACATCCTCAACGCCGCCCTGCCGATCTTGGTTGACCGCGCTGATGTCTTCTCCGGCCAGGGCAACCTTAAGGGTGTCTATGCGATGCACTTCCTGATCGGTTCCACCGGTGTCATCATGGCGTTCCTGCTGTGCTCGCTGTCGTTCTATCTGGGTGCTGACGCTATCCAGGGCATGCTCGACTTCATCCCACCCTTTGTCCTTGCTGGCTTCGGCGTGGCCGCCAACATCCTGCCGGCCATGGGCTTCGCCATGCTCGGCCGCCTGGTGCTCACCAAGCAGCTCGTGCCCTTCTACTTCCTGGGCTTCCTGCTGTGCTCCTACGCCAACGTGCCCGTCCTGGGCGTCGCCCTGATCGCCATCATCATCGGCATCGACAAGTTCGACCTGCTCGGCCTGGGCGGAGCCCAGCCCCAGCTCTCCGCGGAAGGGGATGAGGACGATGACTTCTAGTCCCGAGAACAAGATCACACGCTCCGACCTCGTCAAGAGCGCCGTCAACGTCGGCGCCCTGGGCATGGAGTTCTCCTGGACCTACTACAAGCAGATGAACATCGCCTTCTGCCTGATGGTCGCCAACATGCTCAAGAAGATCTACGCCGGCCGCCCCGACGACTACGCCGAGGCCCTGCACCGCCACTGCGCGTTCTTCAACATCACCGTCCAGTTCGCCCCGTTCGTCGGCGGCATCGCGATGGCCATGGAGGAGAAGGTCGCCCGCGGCGAGATCGAGCCCGAGAGCGTCAACGACGTCAAGGCCGCCCTCATGGGCCCGCTGTCCGGCATCGGCGACTCCATCTTCCTGTCGACGCTGCGCGTGGTCGCCGCCGCGGTGGGCATCAGCCTGTGCCAGGCCGGCAACCCCTTCGGCCCCATCGCCTTCCTGCTCATCTACAACGTCCCCGGCTTCGCGCTGCGCATCTGGGGCGCCGTCAAGGGCTACGAGCTGGGCGTGGGCTTCCTGGACGAGGCCCAGAGGACCGGCCTCATGCAGAAGATCATGACCTGCGTGGGAATCGTGGGCGTCATGGTCGTGGGCGCCATGTGCAAGGACATGTTCTGGGCCAGCATCCCGGTGGCCATCGGCTCGGGCGACGACGCCCAGACCCTCCAGGACATCCTGGACGGCATCATGCCCGGCATGCTCGGCATGATCGCCTTCTGGCTGTACTACTGGCTGCTGTCCAAGAAGATCAACCCCATGGTGCTGATCGTTGCCACCATGGTCGTGGGCATCATCGGCGCGTTCTTCGGCGTGCTGGCGTAGGCTCCTGCGTTCTATTCTGCCCCCAAGGGAAACGGCGACCCATTGCGGTCGCCGTTTTTTATTACCGAAAGCTAGCTGGAGGTGCTTCGTGATTCGATCTGACAATCCACCCGATAATGGCGTGAGCGGGGCGATGTATCTATTTGGCACGGCGCTCTTGTGGAGTTTTATTGGCATCCTCGTTCGCGCCAATTCGCAGTCGGCTCTTTTGATCGGTGCCGTTACGGCAATATTTATGGCGCTCTTTATCCTGCTCGTCGGCAGGCCCGTCCTCCGCGTCAGCCGTCTTATTGTCCTTGTGGCCGTCTGCAACTTCGTGACGGGCACCACGTTTAACTTTGCCAACCAGCTCACGACGGTCGGCAACGCGATTGTTCTGCAGTACACCTCGATGATTTTCGTTATCGTGTATCAATCGCTCGCAACTCGCACGTTGCCCTCGCCTGCGAAGATTGCCTCCGTGGTGGTTGCTTTTACAGGTATGGGACTTTTCTTTTTAGGCGATTTGAGTGCCGAGGGCATGCTCGGCAACCTGCTTGCGGTCATTTCGGGCGCTACCTTTGGGCTGTGTTTCTTTTTGAACTCTCGCCCCGATGCGTCGCCCATGGTGTCCTCGCTTATCTCCTGCGGTATCTCGATGCTGCCGATCGTCTATTTTGCCGGCGCCCTAGACTCCGTGAGACCATTTGAGTGGGGGCTTATGCTGGTGCATGGCCTTTTTTGCAGCGGCCTTGCGAGCGTGCTGTATGCCAAGGGGATTGCGCGCACCAACGCGTTTGCGGCCAACTTGGTTTGCATGAGCGAGGTCGTGCTCGCCCCCTGCTGGTCGGCGCTCCTCTTTGGCGAGGTCTTTCGCTGGAACGAGTTTTTGGGCGCGGCGATTATCGTTTTGGTGATTGTGGCCAATTTGGCATCCGATGCCTTTGGCGATGGCTTTCTGGTGGCGCTTGTCAGCCATCGAAATAAAGAGCGCGCCTGACGGGATACGTCTGCCGTTTACGGTAAAAAACACCCCGCTGAGCGAGTGGTATTAAATAGTAAGAACCTGCATATCTATAATTGGTATCAAATCGTTTGTGCCTGGCATAGGTGTTAGCAGCACACCAGGTACGCTTCGAGCCGTGTAATCGAACTCCCGGAATTGATATCAACAACGCGCGTGACGGGAGGGACGACGGTTCGAGATTCCTTATTGGGAGGAATTATGCTTGTCCAAGCAATCCTCGTCGGCTTAGTCGGAGCGTTTGGATGCCTCGACTACCAGCTCGGCACCCTCTACGCGTTCCGCCCCATCGTCCTGTGCCCGCTCGTTGGCCTGGTGCTGGGGGACCTGCAGACCGGCCTTGCCGTTGGCGCCAGCCTTGAGCTGCTGTTCATGGGCTCGATCTCCATCGGCGCCTACGTGCCGCCTAACGAAACCGTCGGCGGCGTGCTCGCCTGCGCGTTTGCCATTCAGCTCGGTCAGGGTACCGAGACGGCCATCGCGCTCGCCATGCCCATCGCCGTCCTTTCGCTGACGATCGGCAACATTACGGATGCTGGATTCTCGATCATTGTTGACATTGCTGACAAGTGCGCTGCCAAGGGCAACCTCAAGGGTATCTACGCGGCACATTGGAGCATGGGCCTCTTTGGCTGCCTTGAGTACTTCCTGCTGTGCGGCGGCGCATTCTACCTGGGCTCCGACGCCATCCAGGGCCTGCTCGACTTCATCCCGACCTTTGTGATCGACGGCTTCGGCGTTGCCGCCAACATCCTGCCGGCCATGGGCTTCGCCATGCTCGGCCGCCTGGTGCTCACCAAGCAGCTCGTGCCCTTCTACTTCCTGGGCTTCCTGCTGTGCTCCTACGCCAACGTGCCCGTCCTGGGCGTCGCCCTGATCGCCATCATCATCGGCATCGACAAGTTCGACCTGCTCGGCCTGGGCGGAGCCCAGCCCCAGCTCTCCGCGGAAGGGGATGAGGACGATGACTTCTAGTCCCGAGAACAAGATCACACGCTCCGACCTCGTCAAGAGCGCCGTCAACGTCGGCGCCCTGGGCATGGAGTTCTCCTGGACCTACTACAAGCAGATGAACATCGCCTTCTGCCTGATGGTCGCCAACATGCTCAAGAAGATCTACGCCGGCCGCCCCGACGACTACGCCGAGGCCCTGCACCGCCACTGCGCGTTCTTCAACATCACCGTCCAGTTCGCCCCGTTCGTCGGCGGCATCGCGATGGCCATGGAGGAGAAGGTCGCCCGCGGCGAGATCGAGCCCGAGAGCGTCAACGACGTCAAGGCCGCCCTCATGGGCCCGCTGTCCGGCATCGGCGACTCCATCTTCCTGTCGACGCTGCGCGTGGTCGCCGCCGCGGTGGGCATCAGCCTGTGCCAGGCCGGCAACCCCTTCGGCCCCATCGCCTTCCTGCTCATCTACAACGTCCCCGGCTTCGCGCTGCGCATCTGGGGCGCCGTCAAGGGCTACGAGCTGGGCGTGGGCTTCCTGGACGAGGCCCAGAGGACCGGCCTCATGCAGAAGATCATGACCTGCGTGGGAATCGTGGGCGTCATGGTCGTGGGCGCCATGTGCAAGGACATGTTCTGGGCCAGCATCCCGGTGGCCATCGGCTCGGGCGACGACGCCCAGACCCTCCAGGACATCCTGGACGGCATCATGCCCGGCATGCTCGGCATGATCGCCTTCTGGCTGTACTACTGGCTGCTGTCCAAGAAGATCAACCCCATGGTGCTGATCGTTGCCACCATGGTCGTGGGCATCATCGGCGCGTTCTTCGGCGTGCTGGCGTAAGGGCCCGGCTGCATAGATTTTCGTTGCAACCTGGAAAGGGGATGGAGCAGGCCTATGCCCTCCATCCCCTTTTTGTATAGAAGGAGTCCGTATGTTCGCGAAGGATCGCGAAGCAATGCGCCTGACGCCGGCAGAGGTCAGGCTGATTCTCATTGAGTCCCTGCAGTGGTGCGCCAACAACGCAGTCTACTTTTTGGGGCTTATCGGTGCGGCCACGTATGATCTGGCCGGCACGGCCTTTTTGGTTGCTGCCATTACGCTCGTGCGCAATCTTATGACGTCGGCGGGCAATATGGTGTCGGGCTCGGTCATCGATCGCTTTGGACCGCGCCGGACGTCGTTTGTGACGTGCGTGATTACGGCAGTGCTATCGCTTGGCGTGGGGTTAGCGCCGTTGTCTGTCCCCGGGCTTGTGTTTGCCGCGTGCGTCTTGGGACTTGCGGGCGGCTTTATCAACACCTGCACGCATGCGTTTCCGGGATACCTGGAGTCGACCACCGAGGGCCGCACCCGCGTGAACGGTCTCATGGTGTTCTACAGCAATATCGCCTATACCGCTGGCCCGCTGCTCGGTGGTGCCATCGTGAGCTGTTTTGCCACGCAATCGGTCTATCTGCTCATGGCGGGCATGATGGGTGTGGCGGCTGTGCTCTCCTTGGGCTGTCACGAGTGCGTTGTTCCCGCAAAAGGGGAGAAGCCGAAGGGCGGTATTCTGGGCGGCATGGCCGAGGGTGCGCGACTTACGTTTCGCGATCACGACCTGCGCCTCATCTTTATCTCGGGCTTTTTGGGTTTCTTTGCGTTTGGCGCGTTCGATTCGCTGGAGTCGTTGTTCTACCGTGATGTGCTCAACGTGGATATCGTCTGGTTGGGCTGGCTGTCCTCGGTCGTGGGCCTTACTTCCTCGGTGGGTGCGTTCATCCTGACCAAGCTTTCTGCTCGCCATGTCAACCTGCGATTGCTGCTCGGCGCGCTCATGGCCGTGGGCATTGGGTCCATGGTGTACGTGGGCACCGATATGCTGGGGGTCGCGATTATCGGTCAGGCGATTAACGGTATGGCCTGGGGATTCCTAGAACCTCTGCAGATGATCTTGATTCAGGAGCGCGCCGACATCAAATACCTGGGGCGCATTACCGGCTTTGTGCGTTTTGGCCTGATGAGCGCCGGCGTGCTGCCGCTGCTGGCGGCTCCGTTTTTAGCGGAGGCTTTGGGCGTCCAGGCGGTGCTGTTTGGGGCATCGACCATTATTGCGCTGGTGGGAACGCTGTTCTTTGTCGCACAAGGGAGGCGTCGGCGGTGTTAGCTATACATTCAATTCTAAATTAATACCACTCACCAGAGAATTTCGACCGTTCACTGAGGATTGGAGCAGATTGAAAAGTGGTATTAAAAACACGTTAGGTGTATGTCTATAATTGGTATCGAAAAGAAACGCGATGTATAGATTCGCGTGCAGAACAGAAAGGAAAAGCCATGAAGGAAACCGAGAAGATCGAAATCATGCACTTTAGCCAGGAGGGCTACGTCGAGGACGGCAAGAACGTCTACGAGGCCGGCAAGAAGATGACCGCGCTCGCCGACAAGGTCGCCGACGAGGGCTACGACGCCGTGTTCCTGATGGGCGTCGGCGGCACCTGGGACGAGCTCATGCAGCTCGAGTACCTCATGAACAAGTTCGGCGACCGCGACCTCGAGGTCTACCTGATCCACGCCGCCGAGTGGAACGTCATGGGCCATAAGCGCATGACCGAGAAGTCCGTCGTGCTCACCGCCTCCGAGTCCGGCACCACCCCCGAGGTCCTCGAGGCCGTCAAGAAGATGAAGGAAAAGGGCATTCGTGTCTACGCCATGACCAAGCCCGAGGGTCTCATCGGCCAGGCTGTCGGCGCCGAGAACTGCGTCAAGATGGCTTCCGATCATGGTAACGGCGGCTGCGAGATGGGCTACTACCTCGCCGACTGCTTCGGCCTGCGCCTGCTCAACCGCCGCGGCTGCTTCCCGCAGTTCGACAAGTTTATTGAGCAGACCAAGGATGTTTGGACCCACCTGGTCGACATCCGCAAGAGCTTCGAGCCGCGCGCCGAGGAGCTCGCCAAGAAGTACGCCCTGGCCCCCTACACCATGTTCATCGGCTCCGGCGCCCTGTGGGGCGAGACTATCCTGTTCTCGATGTGCATCCTCGAGGAGATGCAGTGGAAGCGCACCCGCTACATCACCTCGGCCGACTTCTTCCACGGCACCCTCGAGCTCGTGGAGCCCGGCGTCCCCGTGTTCCTGTTCATGGGCGAGGACGAGAACCGCAAGCTCGATGAGCGCGTCCGCGCGTTCCTGACCCGCGGCGTGACCGGCGACACCGACATCAACATCATCGACACCGCCGAGTTCGCGATCCCCGGCCTTGACGACGAGTTCCGCGTCATCGTGTCTCCGTGGATTCTCTCCTCGCTGATCACCGATCGCCTTGCCGCTTACTACGAGACGGTCACCAAGCACAACCTCAACTACCGTCGTTACTATCACCAGTTCGACTACTAATAGTTAACCACTCATTTAAGAAGCACCCTGCCCGGGCGCATGCGTCCGGGCATTTTTATGCCGAAATTCGCAAGAAAGGGGAATCGAATGAGGCAGTTTATCGTGGCGTCCCATGCTCATTTCGCGTCTGGAATCGTCGAGAGCATCGGCCTGCTCTCCGGCGAGCGCGAAAACGTCCATGCGCTGTCTATGTATGTCGACGGAAACGAGGACCTGGTCAAGGAGGCCGCAGCGATTCTGGACGACTTTGCCGCGGACGATGAGGTTGTCGTTTGCACCGACCTCTTTGGCGGCAGCGTCAACAACGAGTTCACCAAGATCGTCCAGACGCGCCCCAACACGCACCTGGTGACCAATATGAACCTGCCACTCCTTATTCAGCTGCTGTTCGTGTCCGATTCCACCCCGATCGATGAGGCCATTCGCCAGATCGTCGAGGCGGACGACACTAAGGTCAAGTATGTCAACGACCTGCTGGGGCAGGCCGAACTCGACGAGTTTTAATCGCTAGGAGCACACCATGATTCAGATGATTCGCGTGGACTATCGACTGCTTCACGGCCAGGTTGCCGTTAGCTGGACCTCGGCTCTGGGTGCCGACTGCATCCTGTTGGTGAGCGACACGGTCCTCAATGACAAGCTTCGCCTGCAGGCCCTTTCCCTTGCAAAGCCTGAGGGATGCAAGGTCGTTGTCAAAAATACCGAGGACGCCGTCAAGGCGCTTCAGAGCGGTGTGACCGACAAGTACAAGCTCTTTGTGGTTTGCGAGACGATCCAGCAGGCCGGTGCCGTCGCCAAGGCGATGGGCGTCAAGAAGATCAACCTCGGCAATGTTGCCTTTAGTGAGGATGCCCGCCAGGTCTCGACGAGCGTATTTCTCACGCCCGAAAACGAGGCATACGTCAAAGAGCTGCTCGGCGAGGGCTACGAGCTGTTCATTCAGATGATTCCGGCAGATGCGAAGACTGACGCCGCGAAGGTCATCGGTTAGGGGCCATTATGGTTATCAAGACAATCCTGATTTTCCTTATTGCCCTTTTGGGTTATTCCGAGTGGCTGACGGGCACGAGCTACCTCCAGCGCCCGATCGTGCTCGGACCTCTGGTTGGCCTTGTCATGGGCGACATGGTGACCGGCACGATCATGGGCGCCACGATGGAGCTTGCCATGGTCGGCGCCATCTCGGTCGGTGCGTATAACCCGCCCGATACGATTTCCGGAACCATCCTGGGCGTGTCGCTTGCCATGCAGGCCGGTGCGGACGCTTCGGCGGCCCTGACCCTGGGCATTCCCATCGCAACGATCGTCCTGGCGCTCGATACGGCCCTGGGCCAGCCGGTGATGCTACTGCTGGTGCACCGTATCGACAAAAACGTCGAGGACGGAGACACCAAGGCCATCACACGCAACATGCTCATCGCCGGTTATGCGCAGAGCTGGTGCGGCCTGCTGATTATTCCCCTGGCATTCTTCTTTGGCGCCGATGCCGTCGCCAGCCTGCTCAACATCATCCCCGATTTCGTTCAGACCGGCATGGATGTCGCCGCCGCCTTCTTGCCCGCACTCGGCTTTGCGATGCTGGCGCAGATGATTATGAACAAAACGGTGGCTCCGTTCTTCTTCGCTGGCTTCTTCCTCGTCGCTTACTTTGGCATTAGCACGACGGGCGTGGCGATCTTTGCCGCGATCATCGTCGTCGCGATGACGGTTTTGGGTGACAAGAAAAAGGCGGAGCAGCCCGCAGTGGCAACCGAGGATCCTGCGATTGGGAGTGGGTTCGATGAGTTTTAAGTTTGAGTCTTCTTACGACGGGCTGATTTCCCGCGCAGACCTTAAGAAACTGTTCTGGCGCTCGATTCCCTATGAGCATTCCTGGAACTACGAGCGTATGGGCCATATCGGCTTTATGTGGGCCCTTATGCCGATCCTGCGCAAGCTGTATCCGCAGGATGCGGACTTTAAGGCCGCCCTTAAGCGCCATATGGAGCTCTATAACGTCACGCCGTACATCTCGACGCTCCCCATGTCCATTGCTGCCGCAATGGAAGAGGTCAATGCTACTGACGATAGCTTTGACACGAGCGCGATCTCTAATGTCAAGCTTGCTTTGATGGGACCGCTGTCCGGCGTGGGCGATGCCTTCTACTGGGGCACACTGCGAATTTTGGCAACGGGTGTCGGCACGTCGCTGGCGCTGCAGGGCTCTATTCTTGGCCCGATTTTGTTCCTGCTCGTGTTCAACGTCCCTCACTACATCATCCGTTACCTGCTGACGTTTGTGGGATATCGCTTTGGCTCGGACATGATCAGCAAGGTCCAGGAATCGGGCATTATGGACACGATCGTCAAGATGGCCTCTATCATGGGCGCCATGGTGATCGGAGCTATGACCATGGAGATGGTCACCGTGGACATTCCGCTCATGGTCGGCGCGGGCGATGGCGCTCAGACGCTCGCCGAGCTGCTCAATGGAATCTTCCCGGGCTTTGTCACGATGGGGCTGTTTGGAATCGTCTATCTCATGCTCAAGAAGAAGATGAATCCGCTGCTCATCATGCTCGTGATCCTGCTCGTGAGTATCGCCGGCGCGTTCTTTGGAGTGCTTGGTGTTCAGTAGGGCATCCGTCATAATTAAAACAATGTAAGAGGGGGCGTCGCGCACACTGTGCTGCGGCGCCCTTTTGCCGAAAGGTGGACAAGATGGAGTATCCGCAGCTTGCCGTCATGAATATCAGCCATCGTTATTTTGACCTTGAGGAGTTCTTTTCCTCGGCAGCGGCCTCGGGCTACACGTGTTGCGAGCTTTGGACCGGGGCGATGCATCTGTATGTCGATTGCCATGGATACGATTCGCTCGAGCAGGTGCGGGAGCTGTCGCAGCGGTATGGAGTTCGGATTGTGGGACTTTGTCCCGAACAGAACAACCCCAAGCCGTGGAATATCGCGGCGCGCGGGAATGAGGCGCGTGCCCGCACGCTCGCGTACTTTAAGAACGTTGTGGATATCGCGGCGGAACTTGGAGCCGAGCAGGTCATGGTCTCGAGCGGCTGGGCATTTTTGAACGAGCCGATCGAGGACGCGTGGGGTCGCAGCGCCTCGATGCTGCGTGCGATTGCCGAGCATGCGGGAGAACGCGGCGTGCGACTGGTGCTCGAAGCCCTACAGCCGGTTGAGTCGATGATCGTGAACTCGGCGGCCGATACGAAGCGCATGATCGAGGCAGTTGATCATCCGGCACTTAAGGCGTGTCTGGATATGGGCGCCATGGCGGTGGCGGGGGATACCATCGACGATTACTTCGATCTGCTTGGCGATGATGTCGCCCACGTGCATTTTGTCGATGTTGCGGCAGATGGCACGACGCATCTTGCCTGGGGTGACGGCGACCGCGATATGCGCGCTGACCTGGATAGGCTGGTGGCGCGCGGCTATCGCGGAGTTGTTTCGGCCGAGACCTATGACGGGCGCTATTTTGCCGACCCCGCAGCTGCCGATGCGCAGGTAATGGCAGAGTATCGTCGTGCGATTGGCGCCTAGGTGGGGTTGGGCTGCGGCAATCTGCCCCATGTTTCCAAATGAATACGGCGTGAGCGGCTGCGACGGATTTCCCCCGCAAGCACTCTAGTATGCTAAAGTACCCAGAAGACCGGCGGAGCTATGCCGGTCTTCTGTTCTATACGAAATACAGCATGAGGAGGCTCACCAGATGACGGCCACACCGTGGGGATTCCGGGACATATTGCCCGAGGAGGCTCAGGCGCGCGAGGAGATTGCGCTGACGGTGAAGGGCTGCTTCAGGGAGCATCATTACCTTCCGGTCGAGACGCCGCTGCTCGAGGACAAGGGCTCTCTCGAGGAGGGCGGCCGCATTGCGGACACCCCGTTTAAGCTCTTTGATGACGACGGTCGCCTGCTGGTGGTCCGTCCCGACAACACGCTGCCGATCGTTCGCCTGGTTTCGACTCGCATGCGCGCGGCCGATCTGCCGCTGCGCCTGCGCTACGAGGCGCCGGTGGTCCGCGAGTGCCAACGCAATGCCGGCGCCTCGCGTCAGTTTACGCAGCTGGGCTTTGAGCTCATCGGCGCGGGCGATGCCGCGGGCGATGTCGAGATCGTCTCGCTGGTCGCCGAGGCCGTGCGCAAGCTGGCGCTGCCTGATGCTCGCATTATCGCAGGTAGCGTACGTCCTTTTAAGGAGCTGCTCGCGGTATGCGAGGATCGCCAGCTGGCTGCCGAGGCCCTGCGCTGCGTGCATGCCAACGACTTTGTGGGCCTCGATGCCCGCGTGGCGGCAAGTGTCGGGCCCGATGCCGTCAAGGCCGCCATTAGCGAGCTGCCGCGCCTACACGGTGGCCCCGAAGTGCTCGACCGCGTGGACGCGCTGTTGGAGGCCGCCGGCATCGCCGCGCCGCTCACGCGCGAACTGCGTGCCCTGGTCGATGGTCTGGCTCCCGAGGACGCCCAGGTGCTGTCGTTCGACTTCTCCATCATGAACTCGTTTGATTACTACACGGGCCTGGTCTTTAAGGCCTATGCCGGCGGTCTGCCCGACCCGGTGGGCTCAGGCGGTCGCTACGACTCCATCTTTACCGACGCATTTGGCGATGGCATCGAGGTGCCGGCGGCGGGCTTCGCCTTTTCGCTCGAGCGTCTGGAGGCTGCGCGCACCTCGGCCGAGGACGCCGCTCCGGATGGCGATCACGCCGCGGGCCGTGGCGCCGAGGGTCCGCTGCGTATCGCCGTGCCCAAGGGCTCGCTCAAGGCCGATACGCTCGACGTGCTCGAGGCGGCGGGCTTGGACGTCTCTGAGTTACGCGACCCCGGCCGTCACCTGATCGTGCGCGGTCGCGACACGCGTGCCGGTGAGGGTGCGGTCGGCGATATCGAGTTTGTCATCGTGCGTCCCAGCGACGCGCCCGCTTTTGTGGGCTGTGGCGGTGCCGACTGCGGCATCTGCGGTTGGGACTCACTTATCGAGGCAGACCTCAACCTGCTGCAGCTGGTCGACCTGGGCTACGGCCTGTGCACGTTTATCGAGGCGGAGCCCGCGTGGCGCGCCGGCCAGGCCGAGCGCAACTATGCCCGCCGTGGGTCGCTTCGCGTGGCCACCAAGTATCCGCGCATCGCGAGTGCCTGGTATGCCGAGCGCGGCGTGAACGCCGACATCGTCTCGCTGCACGGCAACATCGAGCTGGGCCCCATCGTCGGCATGACCGATCGCATCGTGGATATTACCGCCACGGGCGCCACGCTGCGCGATAACGACCTGGTCATTACCGGTCGCATTATGGACTGCACGGCCCGCTTCTTTGTCAACCCGGGTGCCGCGCGCCTGGATCCGCGCGTGCGCAATCTGGCCGATCGCTTGGCGGCAGCCGTGAAGGACAAGCATTTTGAGCCCGTTGCGGGCTCGGCACAATAGCGCGAACACGCACGGGCGCCCCAACGTCTGGGCTGCGGGCTGATTGGCGCCGCCGCCCGGCCTCTCGTTTTTCGAACACAACCTCGACCGATAGGGGATACCGATATGAAGACTATCAAGCTTGCTCCCGGTGAGCGTCTCGTTACCAACCAGCTTAACCGCAAGGGCGTGCTGCCGCAAAACATCGTCGACGCCGCCCGCGATATCGTGGCCAACGTGCGCGCTAACGGCGATGCCGCGGTGCGTGATTACTGTCAGCGTTTTGATGGTGTTGAGCTGCAGAGCTTCCGTCTGCCGCAAGAGCAGATCGATGCCGCGCTCGAAGGCCTCGATCCCGCTTTTGTCGCCGCGCTCGAGAAGGCTGCGCGTCAGATTCGCGAGTTCCACCAGCGCGAGGTCGAGCAGAGCTGGTTTACTACGCGCCCGGACGGCACGATGCTCGGCGTTAAGGTGACCCCGCTTGCTGCGGCCGGCATCTACGTGCCGGGCGGTCGTGCACAGTACCCTTCCACCGTGCTTATGAACGCCATTCCCGCCAAGGTGGCCGGCGTCAAGCGTGTGGTCATGGTGACCCCGCCGCAAAAGGATGGCCTGATCAGCCCCTATACACTCGCTGCGGCAAAGCTCGGCGGCGTGGACGAGATCTATATGGTGGGCGGCGCCCAGGCCGTGGCCGCGCTGGCGTACGGTACCGAGACCATTCCGCGTGTCGACAAGATTACCGGCCCGGGTAACGCCTTTGTTGCCGCCGCCAAGCAGATTGTCTCGGGCGACGTGGGAATCGACATGGTTGCCGGTCCCTCCGAGGTCTGCGTGCTGGCCGACGCCACGGCCAAGCCTATGGTGGTCGCGGCCGACCTGATGGCCCAGGCCGAGCACGATCCGCTGGCGGCCTGCTATCTGGTGACCTGCGACGAGCAGTTTGCGCGTGAGGTTGAGGCAGGTATCGACATCCTGGTGGCACAGTCCCCGCGTGCCGAGATCACGCGTGCCTCGCTCGACAACGAAGGCACCATCGTGGTTGCCGCCGACATGGCGGCTGCCGTCGAGGCCGTGAACACGGTGGCGCCCGAGCACCTTGAGCTGCACTGCAAGGATGCGATGGGTCTGCTCGGCGGTATTCGCAACGCCGGCGCCATCTTTGTGGGCGCTTGGAGTTCAGAGCCGCTTGGCGATTATGTTGCTGGCCCCAACCACACGCTGCCGACCGGCGGCACGGCCATGTTCTCCAACCCGCTTTCGGTCGAAGAGTTCGTCAAGCGCTCGAGCGTCATTTGCTATACGCCCGAGGGCCTGCTCTCCGACGCTCCCGCCACACAGCGCCTGGCCGAGGCCGAGGGCCTGTGGGCACACGCGCTTTCGGCTGCGCTGCGCCGCCGCATGTTGAAGCAGGGCGAGGATGCCGTGAGCGCCGAGTCGCTGGCGGCGGCCGACCTGACTAAGGTTGCCTGGCCGGGCGACGCCGTGGCGACGGTTGCCGAGGGTGTGGACCTGGCGGCTACAAGCGCGGATGGCGCTGGCCCGACTGGCGATGAGGCCTAAAATGGCCGAACTCACTCCCCGCATGAAGGAGCTCGTCCAGCCCTACTTGGCCGGCATTGAGCCCTACGATCCCAACTTTACGCCCACGCGCATCAACCTTTCGGCCAACGAGAACACCTATCCCGTGCCGGCCGGCGTGCGCGAGGCGATCGATACGGCCCTGGCTGCCACGCCGCTCAACCGCTATCCCGATCCCATGTCGAATGACCTGCGCGACGAGCTGGCTGCCTGGCATGGCGTGACGCGCGAGAACATTTGCGTGGGCAACGGCGGCGACGAGCTGCTCTATAACTACCTGTTGGCGTTTGGCGGCACGGGGCGGACCCTGCTCAACTGCCCGCCGTGCTTTAGCGAGTATGCCTTCTTTGCGTCTCTGTGCCAGACCGAGGTGCGCGACGTGTGGCGCGATTCGGCGACCTTTGAGCTCGACCAGGCTGCTGTGCTCGCGGCCGCGCCCGAGTGCAACCTGACAATCGTGACCTCGCCCAATAACCCCACGGGCGACGCGGCTCCGCTCGACTTTGTCGCGGCCCTGTGCGATGCGTGCCCCGGCATGGTCATGGTCGACGAGGCCTACGTTGAGTTTGCCGACGATTCGTTTGGCGCGGCTACCACGGCGCAAGGCCTTATCGCCGAGCATCCCAACCTGGTGATTCTGCACACGCTGTCCAAGGCGTTTGGCGCCGCCGGAGCGCGTCTGGGCTATGTGATTGCGGCACCCGAGGTTATCGACGTGTTCGCGGCGATTCGCCAGATCTATTCGGTCAACGTGCTGAGTCAGGCGGCAGCACTCGCCTGCGTGCGTGCCCGCGATGCGTACGCGCCCGTGGTGGCGCAGGTCGCATCCGAGCGCGAGCGCGAGCTGGCCGCTCTGCGCGCGATGGCTGCCGAGGGCCTGCCCGTGGAGGCGTGGCCGAGCGCGGCGAACTTTGTGCTCGTGCGCACGCCGCATGCCACGCGCGTGCGCGAGCGTCTGCGCGATGAGTATTCGATTCTGGTGCGCGACTTTAGCTACGCGCCGGGGCTCGCGGACTGCCTGCGTATTACCGTGGGCACCCCGCAGGAAAATGACGAGGTGCTGGCCGCGTTTGCCGCGCTGGTGAAGGAGGAGATGTAGATGGGCCGTTATGCCGAGGTAACCCGTAAGACGGGGGAGACCGATATTGTCGTCAAGCTCGATTTGGATGGAACCGGTACGTGCGATATCTCGACCGGCGTGCCGTTTTTCGACCACATGCTCAACGCCTTTGGCCGCCATGGCCTGTTCGATTTGACGGTGCATGCGGTGGGCGACGTCGAGGTCGATGCGCATCACACCGTCGAGGATACGGGCATTGTGCTGGGCGAGGCGTTCTGCCAGGCGCTGGGCGACAAGGCGGGCATTACGCGCTTTGCCGACGCGGCGATCGCCATGGACGAGACGCTCGTGATGGCCGCCGTGGATATCTCGGGCCGCGGGCAGGCTTACTGCGAGCTGCCCGTGCCGACCGAGCGTGTGGGCACCTTTGATACCGAGCTGGCTGTCGAGTTCTTCTACGCCTTCGCGCGCGACGCCAAACTCACGCTGCACGTGCGCGAGCTGGCGGGCGGTAACTCGCATCACATTATCGAGGCTGCCTTTAAGGCCGTGGGCCGCACGATGCGCCGCGCCTGCGAGCTCGATCCCCGCGTGCAGGGCATCCCCAGCACCAAGGGCTCACTGTAACCTGCCAAAAAGGGACAGGTTTTGAATGAGATAAGGGAGGGTCGCGTGGGCGAACCGAAGATCGTGGTGGTCGACTACCACAAGGGCAACTTGTCGAGCGTTGTGCGCGGGCTTGCGCGCGCTGGTGCCGTCGCCTGCACGTCGGACGATCCGGAGCAGATCCGCAACGCCGACGGCCTGGTTATCCCGGGCGTGGGCGCGTTCTATGACGCGATCGCCTTTATGCGCCAGAGCGGCGAGGCGGACGCGGTGCTCGACGCTGTTACCGCCGGAACTCCGCTGCTCGGCATCTGCCTGGGCCTTCAGCTGTTTTTTGAGCGCGGCGACGAGGGTGTGCCGGCGGACGACGATGCCTCCGAGCAGGCCGGCGGCCCCTGGGTCGATGGCCTGGGCATTATGCGCGGTTCGTGCACGCGCTTGGAGTCGAGCCGCCTGAAGGTGCCGCACGTGGGCTGGGACCAGGTGCACATGACGCCCGCCGGTGCGGCCGACCCGCTGCTCGCCGGTTTTGCCGAGGGTGCCAACATGTATTTCACCCACAGCTATGCGGTGGCCGACGATGCCGATGCCGCCGATGTGCTGGCGCGCACGCACTATACACGGAGCTTCCCGTGCATCGTGCGCCATGGCAACGTGTGGGGCTGCCAGTTCCATCCCGAGAAATCCTCCGCGCTGGGTCAGCGCATCCTTAAGAACTTCGTCAACATCGTCGAGGAGGGCGGCCGATGATCCTGTTTTCCGCAATCGATTTGATCGGCGGCAAGGTCGTGCGCCTGGAGCGTGGTGACCGCAGCCGTTGCAAGGTATATTCCGACGATCCCGTGGCCGTCGCCCGCTCGTTTGCCGAGCAGAGCGCGAGCTGGGTGCACGTCGTAGACCTGTCCTCTGCCTTTGGCGAGGACGAGGGCGCATGCGCTGCCAACTCGGCGGCGATCAAGGCCATCTGCGGCGTCGACGGTCTGTCCGTGGACGTAGGCGGCGGCGTCCGCTCGCTCGCGCGCATCGACGAGCTGGCCGGCTATGGTGCTCGCCGCATTGCGCTGGGCACCGTGCTGGTGACCGAGCCGGGTTTTGCCGAGGTGGCAGCCCAAGGTTTTGGCGAGCTGTTGGTGGCTGACATTGCCGCGCGCGACGGCCAGGTCAAGGTGAACGGCTGGCGCGACGGCGCGGGCGTGGCGCTCGACGATGCCGTGGCGCAGCTTTCCGAACTGGGCTTTAAGCATCTGGTGTATACCGACATCGCGCGCGATGGCATGCAGACGGGCATCGATGTGGCGGCGTATCGCCATGTGGCCGAGGTCGCGGGTTTTCCCGTCGTGGCTTCGGGCGGCATCTCGGCGCTCGACGACATCCGCGCACTGGCCGCGGTGGGTGAGGGCGCGATTGAAGGTGCCATTACCGGTCGTGCGCTCTACGAGGGCAACTTTACGTTGGCCCAGGCGCTGGCCGCCGCTCGAGGGGAGGAATAGCCCATGCTTACCAAACGCGTGATTCCC
The DNA here is from genome assembly GCA_025757745.1 of Coriobacteriaceae bacterium. Lineage (NCBI taxonomy): Bacteria > Bacillati > Actinomycetota > Coriobacteriia > Coriobacteriales > Coriobacteriaceae > Coriobacteriaceae bacterium. Next base: position 2,125,929 of record CP107217.1, on the reverse strand, counting down.
TGCTTGGACGTTAAGGACGGCCGCGTGGTCAAGGGCGTCAACTTTGTGAGCTTGCGCGACGCGGGCGATCCGGTGGAGCTGGCGCGCGCCTACGACCGCGAGGGTGCGGACGAGGTCGTCTTTCTGGATATTACCGCGACGAGCGACAACCGAGCGACGACCATCGAGATGGCGGCGCATGCGGCCGAGGAGCTCGCCATTCCCTATACCGTGGGCGGCGGCTTTCGCGACCTGGCTGGCATGCGCACCATGGTTGCCGCCGGTGCCGACAAGGTGTCGCTCAACTCGGCGGCCGTGCGCGATCCGTCGTTGATCAGCCAGGCCGCCGCGGCGTTTGGTAGCCAAGCCGTGGTCGTGGCGATCGATGCCAAGCGCGTGGGACTGCCCGGGGAGCCGGGTGCCGACAAGTGGGAGGTCTTTACCGCGGGCGGTCGCAACGCCACGGGTATCGATGCGGTGGCGTGGGCCGAGGAGGCGGCTCGCCGCGGCACCGGCGAGATCCTGCTCACCAGCATGGACCGCGACGGCACCAAGGCTGGCTTTGACCTGGCACTCACCCGTGCCGTGGCGCGCGCGGTGCCGATTCCCGTCATCGCGAGCGGTGGCGTGGGCACGCTCGAGCATTTTGCCGAGGGCGTGATCGAGGGCGAAGCCGACGCCGTGCTGGCGGCCAGTGTCTTTCACTTTGGAACCTTCAGCATTCGCGAAGTCAAAGAGTATATGGCCAGCCAAGGCATTCCTGTGAGGCTGGACTTCTAATGCTGCGGCTTGCCCAGGCACCCGACCTTTCGGCTCCAACCCTCCTCGCGTACTTAAGTACGCGTCGTCGGGCTTGTCGCTCGTAATCTCGGGCACCTGGACAACCCTCGCCGACCTGCGAAGTTTGAATTTGGGAAGAGAAATGGAAGAGATAACCGATCCTTCAAAGCTTACATACGACGCCAAGGGGCTGATTCCTTGTGTTGTTCAGCAGTATGACACCGGCGAGGTGCTTATGGTTGCCTGGATGAACGAGGAGTCGGTGGGGTTGACGCTCAAGACCGGCACCACGTGGTTTTGGAGCCGTAGCCGCCAGGAGCTCTGGAACAAGGGCGCGACGAGCGGCAATATGCAAGCGGTCAAGGAGCTCTGGGCCGACTGCGATAGCGATACGCTGCTGGTCAAGGTTGACTCGCCGGGTCCGGCCTGCCACACCGGCAACCGTACCTGCTTCTTTAAGAAACTCGCGTAGGACGGGCGCTCGACTAGGCGCTTGGCCAACCAGAAAGGATTGAACTATGGGTGTGCGCACCGCAAACGTTCAGGATGGAAATATCGGTGAGACGCTGACGGGGCTCGCCGAGGTGATTCACGGCCGTCGCGACGCATCGCCGCAGGAGAGCTACACCGCTCGTCTGTTGACCGACGTCGAGGACGAGCTGCTCAAGAAGCTTGCCGAGGAGGCGAGCGAGGTGATCATGGCCTGCAAGGATAACGATCACGATCACATCCGCTACGAGGCCGGCGACCTGGTCTACCACCTGCTCGTGACGCTCGAGCGCTACGGCATCACCCTCGACGAGCTGGCCGGCGAACTCAACGCCCGCCGCCACTAGTCATTGGGTAGTCATTGGGGACGTTCTTAAACGACTAGTCGTTTGGGACAGTCTTTGCCGACGCTGCCAAATAACATGCCCAATTACTACGATGAAACTGGATCTGCTGACCACATGTCGGTTTTGAGCAAATCGTCAACGCTTCTACCTGCGGTTTTATTTTCCGCATTAAGCCGATGGTCGGAGGTTTGCGGTTCATCGTAGTAAACGGGCGTTCTTTTTGGCGGGCGGTGTTGCACGGGCGTCGGTGGTGAGCAAAACGACCTGTTTTCCTCCGTCCCCAAGGGGTCATTTGTGAAGAGTGTCCCCAACGACTAGTCTTAGGCGAGGGGCGTGGGCTCCCATTCTCCGGTGAGGTGGGGGATGTCGAAGGTTCGATAGCTACAGTCGTAGGCGTGGGCCTGGGCCTCGCGGATGTTCCAGCAGATGTCGCAGGCGCGGTGTGCGTCCGAGCCAAAGGTAATGGGCACCTCGGCATGGGCAAAGCAGCGCAAGAGGCCGGTCGCGGGGTAGTAGTCGTCGAGCCCCTTGCGCGACGCGGCAGTCGAGACCTCAACGCGCCGATTCGTGTCGTGTGCGCATTCTGCCATCTGCCCCCAGAACGGCGCGGGGTCAAAATCGGGCGCAAAGCCCTCCTTCGAAAAGCGCATGACCAGGTCGGGGTGGGCCATCACGTCAAAGTTGAGCGGGCTTTCGCAGGCGCAACACCAGTCGTCGACGTAGCGCTCCCACACGCCGCGCACGCCCAGGTTTTCCCAAACGTGCAGGTTGGTGTCATCGTCGATCCAACCGCAGCACGAATCGGGCGCATCGGGACGAACGACGTCCTCTGTCCCCGCCGTACCCGGGGTACCGGCCATGATATCGCCGGGGTTGCCAATCCAATGCACACTGCCCAGGCGTACGACGGCGCCCTGGGACCAGCGCTCAACCAAAGGCTCGCAGCCTTCATACCAATCGCACTCAAAGCCATAGATAAGCTCGAGCTCCGGCGCGATCTGCGCGGCGAGCTTGCGGGCGTCCTCAAAGGCCAGGCGATGCGCCGGCAGGTCGCCCTCGACAACCTGTACCTCGCAATTGGAATCCATGCTGGCAGGCAGGGTAAGGTGATCGGTCGAGACCATGGCACGGCAACCGGCCGCAGCAGCGGCGCGAACGTTGTCCTCAAACGAGGCGTGTCCGTCCGAGAACGAGGTGTGGGTATGGCAATCGACCAGCGGGCAGGCGGGCATGGCGACTCCTTTGCATTTGGCGAATCCGCTCCATTGTAATGGCGCGACCCCTGACGCGCCGGGAACGCTGCAAGTCGAAACCGACCGGAAAGGGCAGGCGGCGCACGCCGACGTCCGAGACGGGCAAAAGTCCCGCCCATCCCATGACGACACCCCCACGCCGCCCGCGATGTGTTAGCGTTTGGATGAACAAAACGAGCCCGTGCGGAAAGGAGCCGGACCGTATGCCATGCGATACCACATCCCCGCTGTCTCGCGAGACCGATGCGCCCGAAACTATCGTCAAACTGGAGTGCGACATCGATGACGCGTCGCCTGAGGTGCTTGCCTACGCTGCCGATTGCCTGCGCAAGGCCGGCGCCCGCGAAGTGCATTGGTTGCCGCTTTACTGCAAAAAGGGCCGTCCCGGCTGGCAGTTGCAGGTAATCTGTACCCACGAGGATATCGAGCGCCTGCAGACGATTGTCTTTTTGGAAACCACGACCAATGGCATCCGCCGCCAGGTTATGGAGCGCGTTTGCCTACCACGCCGCTTTGAGCGCGTAACAACGCCATGGGGCGAGGTGTCCGTCAAGGTGGCGACCTTGCCCGACGGCAGCGAGCGCGCGGCGCCCGAGTACGAAGACTGCGCCCGCCTTGCCCGCGAGCACAATGTGCCGCTCCAACGCGTGATGCAGGCGGCCCAGAGCGCGGCACTGCGATTTGAGTAACGCGGCTGGCGGCACGCCACGCCCAGCTCCATCAACCCCACCCGAAAGGATCACCATGAAATACCTCATCGCCTCCGACATCCACGGCTCGGCATACTGGACCGAGCGCCTGGTCGCCGCCATCGAGTCCGAGCAGCCCGACCGCATCGTCCTGCTGGGCGACCTGCTCTATCACGGTCCGCGTAACGACCCGCCGCGCGATTACGCTCCCAAGCGTGTGATTCCGCTGCTCAATGCCCTGGCCGACCGCATCATCGCGGTGCGCGGCAACTGTGACGCCGAGGTCGACCAGATGGTGCTCGATTTCCCGGTCATGGCCGACTACGCCACGCTGTTTGACGAGACCGGCCGTGAGCTGTTCCTGACGCACGGCCACGTCTTTGGCGCCGGCATGCACAACAGCGTCGACCACGCGCCCGCGCTGCCCGAGGGCTCCGCGCTCGTCTACGGCCATACGCACATCAAGGTCAACGAGGAGAGCGCCGCGCACCCGGGCCTGTGGCTCTTCAATCCCGGCAGCGTGAGCATTCCCAAGGACGGTACGCATAGCTACGGCATCTACGAGGGCGGCGTGTTCCGTCACGTGGTCCTGGAGGAGGAATAACTATGGCGCAGCACATGGCTCAGCAAAATGCCGAGGGTTCGCGCGACCTGTCCACGCTGGTCGACGCGTCGGCCGAGCTGCAGCATCTGGTGCAGACTATCTGGCGTCTGCGTCAGCCCGATGGCTGCCCGTGGGATCGCGAGCAGACGCATCAGAGCATCGGCAAGAACATGATCGAGGAAGCCTACGAGGCGCTCGATTGCATCGAGGCCGATGATGCCACGCATCTGCGCGAGGAGCTCGGCGACGTGCTCATGCAGGTAGTACTGCATGCGCAGATTGCGGCGGACGCCGGCGAGTTTACGCTGGCCGACGTGGCGCGCGATATCGACGCCAAGCTCATCCGCCGCCACCCACACGTGTTTGGCGATGCGGACGCCGAGAGCTCCGACGAGGTGCTCAAGATTTGGGATGAGGTCAAGCTTGCCGAGAAGGTTGCCAAGGACAAGGCCGTGGCAGCGGGCGAAGCTGCGCCCGAGGGTCTGCTCGACGGCGTGCCCACGCATCTGCCGGCGCTGATGCAGGCGCAGAAGGTGTCGCGCAAGGCGGCTGCCGTGGGCTTTGAGTGGGAGACGGTCCAGGATGTGTGGGACGAGGTAGCTGAGGAGCGTGCCGAGTTTGAGGCCGAGGAGCCCGGCTCGCCCGAGCGCGAGATGGAGTTTGGCGACCTGCTCTTTGCCCTAGTCAACGTTGCGCGCAAAGAAGGAATCGACGCCGAGAGCGCCCTTCGCGCCAGCACGGCAAAGTTCCGCCGTCGCTGGGCTGCGATGGAGGCCGCCGTGCACGAGGCGGGCGATGACCTCGCCGCCTGCTCAACCGCTCAACTCAACGACCTGTGGGACCAAGCAAAAGCAAGCGAGTGAGGCCTGCGTCTCTCACGGCATCCATTCGTAGAGAGGTCTCTACAAGCAAAAAGCCATATACAACGGAAGATGTGCCAGCTGTGCTTCGGCATCCCACTCGAGTTGTTTAGGGTGCAACACGTAAGCCATCCCAATCTTCTTGTTAAAGCGCGCGCGGAATCGGTCGAGGGAGATGGTTCCGTATCTGCGTGGCGACTTAACTTCGATGGGGCTGATGCGCGGCTTTCCGGCGGCATTGACATAGGGTCGGGTGACGAGGAAGTCGATTTCCATGCGCTCCTCCCCCTCCTTCTTTCCGCTTTGGGAATAAAAGAAGAGTCTGTATCCATTGGCCTTTAGAGATTGGGCAACGTAGTTTTCGGTAAGCATTCCTTCGTTCAATCCGATGTCGCCGCGAAGCACGGCCCTGTAAACGTCTTCATCGGTATCGTTGTTGTCAGAGAAGGCAAGCGTTACAAGCAGGCCGGTGTCCGCCATGTAGCACTTGAGGGCCGTTTGCTCCATGCTGAGTGAAAGGCCCACGCTCGGTTCGCTTGCGGCATAGCAGATATTGGCAATTCGCGCGTCTGCCAGCCAAAAGAAGGCTTCTTCGTAGGTGCGCATGCGTGCGTTTTTATCAAGTGAGGAAAGCTTGAATCGTTTTTCGTGCTTAGAGAGCTGACCCGGGATGCCATCGAGTACGGAGACGACTTTGAATTCGTAACCGGTTGCAAAACGAGAGATATCGTTGCGATAGAGCTGGACGATTCGGCGCTTCGAAGCGTCGACGGGCGCAAAAGCGCGCTGTTCAACATAGATGGATACCGGCTCAGGCATGCCGCCTACGAGCATGTATTCGCGCATAAGGGAGAGCGCTCTGCGATGTAGGGCATCGGGGAGCGGCTTCATCTTGTTAAAACTCATGCGAATGAGATCGGCCAGCCCCTTTTCGTCCATGCCCCAAAGAAACTCCTCAAAGTCGAGGGGCTCAAGTTCCAGAGACTCTTCCTCGGATGGGATGACGATATCTTTAATGTTCTGCTTGATGCTGAGCAGGGATCCAGTTTCGATGTAGTCGTAACGTCCGTCTGCAACGAGATACTTGATGAGTCCGCGTGCTTGCGGGTACATCTGGACCTCGTCAAAGACGATAAGCGTCTCGTGTTCATAGAGTTTGACGTTATAGAAAACCGAGAGATAGAGGAAGAGCGAGTCGAAGTCAGTGCGATAGTCCTCAAAATATTGCTTAACTTCGGCAGGTGCTTGAAAGAAATCAATGACAAGGCAGGACTTGTATTCGGTTTCTCCAAACGTGCGGGCAAGCGTGCTCTTGCCGACGCGGCGGGCTCCTTCAATAAGAAGTGCTGTTTTACCAGCGTTTTCATGCTTCCATTTTAGTAGTTTGTCATAGGCTTTTCGTTTAAGCATGGCTACCTCGTACACGATATCCAGAACTTTTATAACCTGATTATGCACGATATCCAGAACTTCAGACCCTTAGAATTGCACGATATCCAGAACTTTGAACGATGTAAAAGCACATTATTGGCTCTTTCATTCGCAAGCCAGGTAAAGACGGTATGCCGATAGAAGAATTTAATGGGGGGGGCGACCTCTAGAGATGAATGCTCGGTGCAAAAACAAGCGCCCCAAAGAATGATTTCTCCAATTCATATGTATCCCTCGGCTAACTTAGGGCATAATGCAAAAAGTGCGACATGGCTAACTTACGGAGGCGCACCAATGGTGCACAGTCGGCCAGTCGCTTGCATCAACCGTTTCCAAGTGAGAGGGAGACAACATGAGTGACATTTTGGATGTCTACGGTCGCGAGGTGCTCGACAGCCGCGGCAACCCCACCGTAGAGGTCGAGGTCGTGCTCGAGGACGGCAGCTTCGGTCGCGCGATGGTGCCTTCGGGCGCTTCGACCGGCGCCTTTGAGGCATGCGAGTTGCGCGACGGCGACAAGGGTCGCTACCTGGGCAAGGGCGTCTCGCAGGCCGTCGAGCACGTCAACAACGAGTGCGCCGATGCCGTCGTGGGCCTCGATGCCTTCGACCAGCGCGCCGTCGATGCCGCACTGATTGCCGCCGACGGTACGCCCAACAAAACCAAGCTCGGCGCCAACGCCATCCTGGGCGTGTCGCTGGCCGTTGCCCGCGCCGCTGCCGAGTCGGCGGGCCTGTCGCTGTACCAGTACCTGGGCGGCGTCAACGCCCACCTGCTGCCCACGCCCATGATGAACATCCTCAACGGCGGCGTGCATGCCGACAACAACGTTGACTTCCAGGAGTTCATGATCATGCCGGTGGGCGCCCCGAGCTTTACCGAGGGCCTGCGTTGGTGCGCCGAGGTTTACCACACCCTCAAGGGCGTGCTGCACGAGGCCGGCCTGGGCGGCGGCGTGGGCGATGAGGGCGGCTTTGCGCCCAACCTCAAGACCAACGCCGAGCCGTTCGAGTACATTACCAAGGCCGTCGAGAAGGCTGGCTTTAAGCCCGGCGTCGACTTCATGTACGCCATGGATCCGGCATCGACCGAGTTCTACAACGCCGAGACCGGCATGTACGAGCTCAAGGGCGAGGGCGTGGAGTACACGAGTGCCCAGATGGTCGATTACTGGGAGAAGCTCGTCGACACCTATCCCATCATCTCCATCGAGGACGGTATGGCCGAGGAGGACTGGGACGGTTGGGTTGAGCTCACCCGTCGCATTGGCAACAAGGCGCAGCTGGTGGGCGACGACCTGTTCGTCACCAACACCGAACGCCTCAAGAAGGGCATCGAGCTGGGTGCCGCCAACGCGATCCTGGTCAAGGTTAACCAGATCGGTACGCTCACCGAGTCGCTCGAGGCCATCGAGACCGCCAAGGAGGCCGGTTACGCTTGCATCGTGAGCCACCGCTCCGGCGAGACCGAGGACTCCACGATCGCCGACCTGGTCGTGGGTGTTAACGCCGGCCAGATCAAGTCGGGCGCCCCGTGCCGCAGCGACCGTATTGCCAAGTACAACCAGCTCATCCGCATCGAGGACGAGCTCGAGGGCAGCGCGCGCTACGCCGGTAAGGCCGCGTTCTACAACATTCGCTAAACGGGCGAATTTGGCGAGGGGGAGGCTGACTCGGTTCCTCCCCGTCTTGGCTGGATGCCGCAAAGAACTATGGGCGCTGGGCCATACGGCTCAGCGCCTTTTTTATGTCGAGCAAAGGCTGGCGAAGGCGGTGCGGGCGCTCGTGCTATAACTAAAGGACTTAGCGCAAACAAACCTCAACCGCACAAGGCGCACATGGATCAGATTTACGACAACAGGTATTATTCCGCCGGTTCGCGCGAGCCGTCGCCTCGTCGTGCGCGTACCGCACAGCTTGGCGGGTCTGGTTATGCTGGTGCTGATCGCTCCAGGTATAGCTCGCCGGCGACTTCGCATCCCAATGCTCAGCCAAATAGTTCCTCGGATAGTCCGGTGCGCCCATCGCGTTCCAAGCATGCGTCGCGCCCTTCGACCCAGGCGTCCGACAAGCCGCGCCGTCCCTCAAGCCGTCTTTCCGGCTCGGACTTTATGCACTACGCCAACGACAACGCAGCGGTCAAGGCAATTTACGACTTTACCCACGGTCCTCAGCGAGGGCTGTTTATCGGTATTGTCGTCGCCCTGGTGCTCGTGAGCCTGTACTTTCCCGTGCGCGACCTCTACGTTGCCAAACGCTCGAGCGATATCTTGGCCAAGCAGGTCGAGATTCGCCAGCAGTACAACGACGAGCTGCAGAAAAGCGTCGACAAGCTGCTCTCAGAGGAGGGCATTAAGGACGCGGCGACCGAGGACCTGGGCCTGGTGATGCCCGGCGAGACCAAGATTGACGTGCTGGGCCTGGACGACGATTCGGACTCGTCGTCGAGCAAAAAGTCCTCGAACGCCAAGAAGGCCAGCGAAGTCGCCAAAGAGATCGAAGAGGTCGGCAAGGACGCGCCGTGGTACATCCAGACGCTCGATATGCTGTTTGGATTTAACGGCGTCGAGGGCCAGACGGTCGTGTCCAACGGCAAATAGCGCCCGGAGGGGAGCCTGCAATGGCAGATTGCAAACGCTATAAGGTAGCCGCGATTGACCTGGGAACAGTGTCGTCGCGACTGGTGTTAGCGCAGGTCGAGGCCGGGGCGATCGTGGAATCGTCCAAGCATACCGAGATCACCGACTTGGGCGAGGGCGTGGACGCGACGGGCCGCTTTTGCGAGGCGGCCGTTGAGCGCGTGCTCGCCGCATGCCGCATGTTTGTGGACGAGGCACGTGCCTTTGGGGCCGCGTGCATCTGCACCACGTGCACGAGCGCCGCGCGCGATGCGTCCAATGCCTCGCTGCTGCTGGACGGTCTGCGCGAGCTGGAGCTCGAGCCGCAGGTGATTCCGGGCGAGGTCGAGGCGCGCCTGACGTTTTTTGGCGTGGCGCACGACTTTGCTGGCGAGCGCATCATCGTTGCCGATTCGGGCGGCGGATCCACGGAGCTCGCGACGGGCGTCTATGCACCGGAGCGCGGCGTCTTTGCGCTGGAGGGAGCGCGCTCGCTGGACATCGGTTGCCGCCGTGTGACGGAGCGGTTTTTCTCGGCGCTGCCGCCTGCGGACGGCGAGCTTTCCGCCGCTGCCAACTGGGCAAACGAGCAGTTCGCTGCCTATTTTGAGGGCCTGCCGAGCAATTTTGAGCGCGCAGAGCGCCTGGTCGCGGTGGGCGGTACCGTCACGACGCTCGTGGCGCTCGTTCACGAGCTAGAGCCGTATAATTCGAGCTTTGTGCACCTGCGCGAGCTTTCGCTGGAGCAGGTTTCGGCCGCTATCGAGCGCATGTCCGCGCTGGATGTTGCGGGCATCGCCGCGTTGCCGGGCGTGCAACCCAAGCGCGCGGGCGTGGTCTTGGCGGGTGCCGTGGTGATTCGCGAGCTCATGCGAGCCGGCGGCTACGACACGCTCACCGTAAGCGAGAACAGCCTGCTTGCCGGCATGGCCGCCACCATCAACGAGGTTCTCGACGGCGCGACCCCCACCATCGCCTGGGTCCCCAGCCTGAGCGCTCTTTAACCGTCTTCCTCTGAGTTGCGGTGAAATAGTTCCTAAATAAGCTGATAAACGGTATAAACAGGATCTATTCCACCGCAGCTTAGAGTCCCACCGGCATCTAAAAGAAACAAGCCCGCATCCCTTGGGGACACGGGCTCGAAAGCTCCATATGGTAGGGGCGGTGGGACGTCCGCGTATTTGCTGCGCAAATCCGCACCGGCTTCGGCCGCCTGCCGGCGCCCTCGTCGGCTCGCTGCGGACGCTGCGCGTCCGCCTGGTGCTCGCCCCCTCGCGGGTTCGAGTCCCGCCGGCGTCCAAAAGAAACGAGCCCGCATCCCAACGGGACACGGGCTCGTAAGCAATCACATGGTAGGGGCGGTGGGACTCGAACCCACAATCCTTGCGGCGAGAGATTTTAAGTCTCCTGCGTATGCCAATTCCGCCACGCCCCCGTGAGACTAGAAGTCTAGCACAAGCCGCCCGTTACGCGTTGACGGCCATTGAGTGCCGGCCTGACTTTTCCAAGTACTCGGCAAACTTGGCTTCGTCGCCCTTGTTCTTGTACTGCAGGGCCAGCAGGTATTCCAGGCGGCAGCTCTTGACCTTGTCGTCACCGGCCTCCTTGAGCATGCGCTCCAGCTCGGGAATGTCGTTGTGGCGCTTGAGGATCATCGTGTCGTACATCAGTTGGCATTCGTGTGCGACTGCCTCGGCCTGGCCGCCCTCAAAGCCTTTGATCTCGTGCAGCAGCTCCTTGGACTTTTTGCGGTCCTCCTGGCCAACGTAGTAGTTAAAGGCCTTAATCACCAGGTCGACGCGCTGCATTTTGGGCAGGTTGAGCCCCAGCAGCAAATCGAACATCTCGTCGGCACGCTTGTGGTCCTCGCGCAGCAGATAGGAGTTCAGGCGCAGGTAGTCGCGGTTATAGCGCGGGTACAGCATGCTGGTGAGTTTGCCATCGAGCAAACGATCGAACTCGTCCCACTGCTTCGCAGCCATAAGCTGCTGCAGGCGCTTAAACGTGGTGCGTTTTTTGACGCTAAAGAATACCGACACGGCGATGCAAATAATGACGACGGCGGTCCAGAGGGTGCGGGAATCGGGCATATTGGGGTCCTTAGTCGCTCATAAAGCGAGCGGTATGACAACACGTACTAGATGTATTATACGCAGCGCGCAAGCAAACTGGCATAAAAGCTCATCGAGGCCGAGTGCCATCGCTCGCTGCGGTACACTTACCTAAAGTAAACCATGAAGGGAGACATTACCTATGAAGAAGATTGTTTTGGCTTGCGGTGCTGGCGCTGCTACTTCCACGCTCGTTGCCCAGAAGGTCGCCACCATGCTCGACGCCAACGGTTACGCCGACAAGTACGAGATCGTGCAGTGCGCCATCTCCGAGGCCAAGGACGTTTGCGACGAGGGCGCCGACCTGCTGATCGCCACCACCGTTGCCCCCGAGGGCCTCACCTGCCCGTACGTGAGCGGCGTGCCCTTCATGACCGGCATGAACCGCGTCGCTGCCGAGAAGGCCGTCCTCGACGTTATGGCTCAGTAGGCGCTGACTGTATGAGTGAGCAGAACGCCAACCCGGTCGAGCTCTTTGGCATGCGCGTCGCTCACGTGGGCATCAACGCCACCGACCCGGTCGATGCCCTGGAGATCGCGGAGCTGTTCTCGACGACGATGGGTCTGCCCGTTATCGAGACCCCGGTTTCGTACTTTAACGATTCGCTGGTCGAGGTCATGAAGCAGAATGGTCGTGGCACCAAGGGCCACATCGGCTTTGCCGTCAACGACATTGATACGGCCGAGAAGTGGTTTGCCGAGCGCGGGCTCGAGGTCAACGAGGAGTCGCGCGCGCTGCTGCCCGACGGTAGCACCAAGCTCGTGTACTTTAAGCGCGAGTTCGCCGGCTTCGCCGTGCACCTGTGCCGCGACTAGCGCACAAGCTGCTATAGCTAGCAAAAAGGGATAGAGCCGCGTGGCCCTATCCCTTTATTTATGCCGAGGGGCATCCCTACCGTGGCAGGCGAATCGTAAAGCGGCTGCCGACACCCTCGACCGAGGTCACGCCAATGACACCGCCATGGCTATCGACGATCCACTTGGCAATGGCAAGCCCCAGACCCGAGCCCTGCGCGCCGGCATCGCGCGCGTTGTCGGCGCGGTAGAACCGCTCGAACGCGTGGGCTGCGGATTCCTGGTTCATGCCGATGCCCTCGTCCTCAACGTTTATGTCGATCGTGCCCGCGCCCGCATCCGGTGCCACGCCAAACGTGATGGGCGTGCCCGCGTCCGAATACTTGGCGGCATTCTGCACGATTACGCGCAGGGCCTGCTTCACGAGCGCCACGTCGACGGGCGCGTCGCAGCGCGGGTCGCTGACAAGCGCAGCGTCAAAGGCCAGTCGATACGTGTGCTCGGTATCGATCATCTGCGATTCCTCGCATACCACGCCGACCAGTGCGGCCAGGTTGGTATGCGCACGCCGCAGGACCGTGCGCCCGGCATCGCCGCGCGCCAAAAACAGCAGCTGCTCCACGAGCTCCTGCATGTGCTCGCTTTCGGCCTTAAGGGACGCGATGGATTCTGCCAGCACGGCCGGGTCGTCTTTGCCCCAGCGGTCGAGCATGTTTACGTAGCCCTGAATCACCGCGATGGGCGTGCGCAGCTCGTGGCTTGCGTCGTTGACAAAGCGCATCTGCTGCAGCTTGGCCTCTTGCATCTGGCGCAGCAGGCGGTTGAGCGCGACCTCGATGCTTGCCAGGTCGGCGTCGCCGGTGGTGACGCTCGGCGAGTCGACGCTTGCGCGCTCGATGGCCTGCTCAAGCGTTTCCATCTTGCCGCCGGCGAGTTGCATGCGGCCGAGCTCATCCACACGCAAGGCCAAGTCGTTGAGCGGTGCCATGGTGCGGCGCACGCGGCGGGCGCCGCCGAGCATGTTGAGCACGGTGATGACCTGCCAACCCACAACGACAAGGTAGAGAGGCCATAGTGCGACGAGGTCCTGTGCGAGGGGGAAAGTCTTGGTGATGCGCGCAAATTCGACGGTATAGGTGAGCGTTGTCAGGTCCCAGCCGCGTGCGGGCGTCAGCGACATGCCGCGAACGGTGGCGTTGGGGATCCATCCTGCGGTAAACGCGCCGTCGGGCAGCGTCTGGTTGTATCCATAGACGAGGATCGCCGCCGCAATCACCATCAGCAACAGATCGAGCCAGACGTAGCTCATCAAGCGGCGCCACATATAGCCCCAGTTGATGGCGCGGGCGATGGAGGTGACGCGCTTGGCCTCGGTGTTACGCGCGGCAGACATAGCCCACCCCGCGCACGGTCTGGATGATGCGGGCGCTGCCGGCGTCTTCGATCTTGGCGCGCAGGTGCGCAATGTGCACGTCGACGTTGTTGGTGTCGCCCACGTATTCGTAGCCCAGTGCTTCGTGCGCGATGCGCTCGCGCGTGAGCACGGTGCCGGCATGCGCCATAAGCAGGGCGAGGACGTCGAACTCGCGAGCCGTGAGTGCGATGGGCGAGCCGCCGACCGTGACTTCGCGGCGGTTGGGGTCGAGCGCAACCGAGTCAACGGTAAGCGCGGCGGGGGAGGGCGCGGCAGCGGTCTGGGCCGTGTCGGTTGCCGGGGACATTGTGGCGATACCGGCGGCCGTGCCGCTCGCTACGCCAGCCCCGGCGCCGGCGCCGCCAACGCCCGAAGCCGTCCGCGCGGCCTCTGAGCGCTTCAGCGCCACGCGGATCCGTGCGAACAGCTCCTCGATCGCAAACGGCTTGGTCAGGTAATCGTCGGCGCCGGCATCGAGCCCGGCAACCTTATCCATCACGGCATCGCGCGCGGTGACCATGATCACCGGCACGTCCTTGTGCTTGCGGACACGCCGCAGGACCTCCATGCCGTTGAGCTGCGGCAGTAGCACATCGAGCAGAATTAGATCGTAGTCGCGCTCCAGCGCCAGATCCACGGCGGTGCGGCCGTCGGCGGCGTGCTCCACCTGGTAGCCCTCGTGCTCCAGTTCGAGCGTCACAAAGCGGGCGATTTTCTCCTCGTCCTCTACGATCAGGATCCGTGCCATGCGTGCCCCCGTCTGCGATTACTTGTCGTCGTTCAGATTTTGTTTGATGTCGTCCGCGGCATCGGCAGCGTGATTCATAAGGTTGTTGATGCTGCCGGGCACGTCGCCGTCGCTGTCGATGCGGTAGCGCATGCCAAAGAACAGGCCAATCAGCATCAGCCATATCGTGGCGCCCCAAGCAAACAGCGCGACGATGGGGATCAGGATGGGGATGTTGAGGATGATCGCATCGCGGCGCGTGGCGATAAACTTGGTGTCCAGGCTCAGGCGGAAGAGCTTTTTGAGGTACTCCCACACGCTGTCCATCTTCTTGGAGAAGTCGGTCTTTTCGCTCGACTTTTCGTAGGCGGCCTGCGCGGCGACCATCTCGGCCGAGGGCTCATCGACTGGCGCGGACTCGGTGGCGGCGTGCGCCGACGTGGTCTGGGTCTTGCCCTGCGACTCGAGCCAAATGATGGCATCCAAGACGTTACCGTCGGCGGCGTCGAGCGCGGCCTTGGCATCGGTGTAGCTCACGTTGCACTTGGTGCGGATGGTTTCAACTTTTTCGAGGTCGTCCATGACCTGTCCTTTCGTTCGATGGGCGCGACGCCGGACGATCTGCCCGGGCGCGAGCGTTGCGTTCGGCGGCCTGCGCTGCGCGGCGCCGCCCCGCCCTTGGTCGAACTCTATAGTGCAAGTTATAGATTAAGCGATTCTTGAGCCAAGATTAATAGTGGATGAGTTTTTGGGTGGCGCGGAGGCGGGCGGGGGCAGAAAAGGCAGGTTTTGCGTGGCGTGAAGGAGGTGCAGTCTGATCTTTGGGACGGCTGACAGCGAGGTCTAATACTTTTCCGAGAAGTGAATGAGTGAAAACGGACCCCCGAAGCATCGACACTTTTCGGGTGCCGTTTCCTGCGGCTTTGATGCCAGAATCCTGCGTTTATGCCGTTGAAAAATGCGGATGCTCCAGGGGTCCAAAAACAGACGTTCACTTCGCGGAAAAGTATTAGACCTCGATAGCAGGGGATGGTGGGCCGATGACAAAGTGGTGGCAGAAAAGGGGTACGCAAAGCACGCCGGTCATAGGGAATCAAAATCACGTTGCAAAAGCATGAGAATATCCTACAATTGCAACATGAAGTACTTTAGCAACATAACGGCGATAAGCGAGCTTTCCGAGAGTGAGGGCGTGTTCACCACAGCCCAGGCGGCTCGTATGGACATCTCTCGAGATGCGCTGGCACACTCATGCCGCGTGGGGCGTCTTGAACGGATATGCCACGGCGCCTACCGGATGTCGGGCACGCAGCGCCGAGACACTGACGAGCTCAACGCTTTTTGGAAACTCACCAATCCCTCCCTTTGCGCGTGGGAGAGAAAACGCCAGTGGGATGGCATCGCCGTGAGCGGTACGACAGCGGCGAACCTACAGCAAATGGGCGATTTCTATCTGTCCCCCTACAGGATGACCGCGCCCATGCGCATCAATACGAGAAACGAATCCCTTTCTTTTGCAAAGCGCGAGATCGCTGAGCAGGACATCGTCTGGCTCGACGGCCTGCCGGTAACTAAACCCGAGCGCACGCTTGTTGATCTTTGCCTCGATTGCGAGGACCCCTCATTAATTATCGATGCCTATAACGACGCGCTTGGGCGAGGGCTCGAGATACAGCGGCTGAAAGATCTTGTAGAGGAGAACTCTAAAACCGCCAAACGACGCGAGTTGATGATGCCCTTGTTGACGGCGCTGAACGAGTAATGAAAAACGGAGGACATGGTGAAGTACAAAACACCTGCCGCACTGGAGATGGCTGTTAGGGATGCCGCAAGAGAATCGCCGATGGATACTAATCGGGCGATCGTCGGTTTCTACTTTCATCGCTTCCTATGTCGCGTTTTTTCAGAAGATGACGGCCGCTTTGTACTCAAGGGTGGCCAAAGCGTCCTGGCGCGAACACTCGATGCGCGTGTCACAAGAGATATTGACTTGGTTGCTCAAGAGGAGAGCCTCGAAGAGGCTGTTGCCGATCTGGCGCGGGCGGCTTCGATTGATCTGGAGGATTTCGTTTCGTTTGTCTTTGATCGTGCAGAGCAGATCAAAAAAGAAGATGAGTATCGGTGTGGTGCGAAGGTGTGGTTCACCCCCTTTATGGGAACCAAGAAGCTGCAGCCAATTTCAATTGACTTGGTAATTGATGAAGTGCGGGGACTTGAGCCTGAGGTTCTTGCGCCGATCGATCGTTTGAATATTGAGGGGCTCCCAGTCTGCGACTATCGAGTATGCCGAGTGGAGAGTGCCCTTGCAGATAAATTGCTCGCAATGGTAGAGATGCATGAGGGCCGTGCCTCTTCGCGAATCAAGGATATAGTCGACATCTTGGTGTACGCGAAAACTTGCTTCGTCGATGGGACTACGCTTGTCGAGAGGGTCGAGAAAGAAGCATCTGCCCGCAAGGTGGCAATGCCGGAAGAGTTCGTGGCGCCTCTCTGGTGGAAACAAAATGGTTCTGCGCAGTACATAAAGATGGCGAGGCAGGCGGGGGTACTTGATCTCGCGGGGAACATTGCTGGGGCAGAAGGGGTCGTCAATCGGTTGTATACACCGTGCTTTAATCATTCGGCGAATGTGCGCAAATGGAATCCTCAGACCACGGGATGGGAATAGGCTAGATAGTTAAGCCGGCGGCAGGATTAGTTCCTGCCGCCGGCTTAAGACGTTTCTACTGCCTATGTATGCGCTACTCACAGGCCTGGTCGACCACCTGAGTAACGGCCTTCTTTGCGGCTTCGAGGTTGCGCTGGGCTTGGGCGACAGCGGCCTCGGCTTGTTTCTTGGCCCTTACGACCTCGGCAAAGCGATTGATGGATTCGCTATACTCGCGCGTACGCGGGTCGAGTGCTGGTGGGACTTCGATCTCGAACAGATCGGTAGGGCGGATGGCGTGGCTGTACTGATTGTCGGACAATACCTGCAAAACTATGGACCCATGGCCGTCGGTGAGGTACGCCGCGACCATCTCTGCATACACCATGCGCTCCTCGTCGGTCATCGTTGGAATCGCCGGGCGAATGGCGGTGGTGTTGTGCGAGGCAACTAGATGCTGCTTTGCATCATCGATGCCGACCACAAGTAGGTTCGACGCGCCGTAACGACCGAGTATGCGCGGCATGACGATATCGCCGCAACGAAGCTCGTAACGAGCCAACACGTCTGGACTTACCTTTACAGGTTCGGAATCCAGCTCCGACGCGCCTTCCGCAACATCCTTGGGCAGCAAATAGCCGTTGCGGAAATCCTGAGATGAAATGCGGCGCACCTCGACAGCGTCGATGTCATCCGAGGTGGTGCTGTCTCGGGGCATAAACGGCACCACGCGCATAAAGCTGTCGCCGAGCGTTGCGCTGTAGTTTTGAGCTACGGAGATCAGGCCAACCCTGCCTTTGGAGAGCGCGGCGTGGTGTTGGAGTAGCTTGCGCGTTTCGAGCTCGACGGTTTCAATGGAAACCGTTTTGCGTGAGTCGCACTCGATGCCGCTCCAGTCAGGGGAGAAAGCCAAGGGAAGATTGGGGTAGCGAGCCCCGTCGGCAAACCGAAGGCGTGGCATGGGCGTGGCGGCATTGCGGAATGAAACGCTGCGATTTCCCGTCGACAATACAATAAGTGCGTACATGCCGTGCATCGGAGATTCGGCGAGCGGGTGATATAGGACGCTTTCGACGAGCCCCTCGCGCAACAGAATCGCGCGTGCCTGCTCGGCGTTGTCCAAAGACTCGAACGGCAGCAGTACGGCGGCTCGAGTACGACCGGAGAGGGCTAGTGCATACAGGCACCAGAGATAGGCCTCCCAATCGCAGAAGCCCAGGTAGCCAGGCTCCAGATCATTAATGAGCGCCTCACATGCGCTGTTGATTTCGCGAAAACGTTTGCGAACGCAAGCTGTGGCATCGATAAACACCGGCGCCGCGTTGTCATTGCCCGTGTTCTGCTTGCCGGGCTCAAGTTCGCAAATATTAGGTACGCCGTTGCCGTTCAGCCTGAAGCATTCACGAAGCGCCTCGCAGCCGATGGCGCCAGGTAGGCGAACGGTGAGTAGGCGGCTGCCTTGTTCTAGGTTAAGCGCGCGCGAGAGGGCGGCGGCGGTGAGACGTGGCAATGATGTTGTTTCACGCATGTATAGAGCCCTTTCTTCTTGGTGGGCTATATAATAGCAGAAAAATTTAAAAATTTCTAATGACGAGAACAGCCTACTGTGCTATCCTCGAAGCAATCCAAAACCAACTCAATACCAACTGCTTGATGCAATCGCTACACAGCCTTTAGGCAAACCGCGCTATCAAGCAGGGTGATTTCACTAACGAAGCTGCAGGTTAGGTCGATTGTCATCATCCATACCTCAGAGCATTCTAAAACTTAGAACAGACTTACACCAAACACCCGAAACCGGATAGAAAGAAACATTCATGAAGAAACGGGACAACATCTACGAGGCATTCCTCAGTGCGATCGACGAGGATCTCCGCGACATGTGCGAAATGAACGGAAAGGTAGAACGGTCTCTTCCGTGTCCGTACTGCGGCGAGAAGAACGTCGAGCGCCTGGCCAAATCGCTCGTTGGCGTGCTGGAAGAGCGCTCGCCCGATATTCCCGGGCTGGTGCCCGAGCAGTATCGAGCCGATGTACACGAGGCCCGCGAACTTTTGACTGCCGCGACACTCGCTTTGCTGCCACTGTATTTTCCCCCGCGCGATAGCCGCATAGGCAGTGTAGCGACTGTGGTGAGTATGTTTAGGCACGGGCGTACTGCGGACTTTAAATCGGCTGGTGTTCTCTTGTTCGAGGAAGTTGCGACAGGGATGAAGTACAGCACCAAGCAGGGTGCCTATATCCCGTCCTCCTTCGTGCGCCATACCGATGGCAGAAAGCCATGCGACCGGCTGCACCGCGATGGATCGCGTGGCTTTACGGCGGATGAAGATGATGCCGTCATGTTTTATAAGCGCTACCTCAAGGTGCAGCGACGCGTGTTCGATACGAGTCCGCGTTTCAACTTTGAGTTATGCGTCAAACGCCCGTTTGAGGCACTTTTGGACGAACGACACACTTTTTATTACATGGAGGAAAAGATGGAAATCGATTTGACCAACAAAGTACACGGACTCGAAAATCGCTATCTCCTCAATATCAAGCATCATAAAGATTACGACCTGCTTGACAAGCTGATGATCCATGCACTGCTTGCGTACCTGGGCGACACAACGGTCTCAACTGCTGCTCGCGAGAGTTATCTGGCGCAGGCCGAGCGCCTGATCGGTCACGCGACCAAGTCGCCGCACTCGGCACAGCTCAATGAGGACGACGGCGACGATCGCATTGCTTAACAACCACTAACGCCACGGACAAGAAAGGGGTCACGCCATGCCAGTCATCAAGATGTACGGCTACGAGGCCGCGCAGCAAACGGAGTATCAGACCAAGAAGTGGGCGACTAAGGAGGAGATGCGGGCACTGTCGTCCGGCGATGAGCAGCGCGACGTGATCCTGGCGCAGGGTGCCACGGTGGCGTTCTACGAGGACGACAAGCATTGGGAGACGAGTGTGTCCAACAATGTTTTTGCCTTTGGAGGTACCGGCAGCGGCAAAACGGCGAGTTTCATTTTGCCCAACCTGCTCAATCACCACGAATGCTGTTATGTGGTCACAGACACCAAGGGTGAGCTGCTGCGCCGTACGGGGAAAGGCTTTGAAGAGGACGGCTACGAGGTAACGGTTCTCGATACTGTTAATCCCGAGCAGTCGGCCGGATACGACCCTCTGCGTTACGTGATGGATGTCGAGGATATCCCCACCACAGTGGCGGCAATCATGGAGGGGGTCGATCCTGACGGCCGTAGCCTTAGGTATGATCCGTTCTGGAATAACGCGAGCGATCTGCTGCTTCGAGCGATTGTTGGAATCCTGTTCCTCCTGGAGACCCTTGCCGGCACCCTTACGCCGGGTGAGGACCCCAATGCCCCGCGCCGCTACCTTAAGATGAACAACGTCTTTAAACTGGCTGCGCTCATCAAGGTTACGGGAGATGGTGAGGGGCGATTCCCGTTGGACTACCTTGTAGAAGAGGTGGAGTCCAGGGAGTTTCTCGATAAGTTTGGTGCGGAGAACGCTGATCTGTATGGCGTTGAGCAGTATCGCGATTTTCGAGGTGCGGCAGATAGGACGCTTAAGAGTATTCTGATCACGCTCAATGCAACTATCTCGCGGCTTAAGACGCCTCAGCTCATGCGCGTTTTTGAGAATGACGAGATGCGTCTTGATCGTATTGACGAGGGCAAGCGCATGATCGATCTTAAGGTGAGCGACAACGATTCGGCTAATGCATGGCTTGCGAACGTTGCCCTTAAGCAGCTGTTTAACCTTGCCCAGCGCCGTGCCGATGCCAGCCCCAGCGGCCATTTGCAGCGTCGCGTGCAGTTTGTGCTCGATGAGTTTCCCAATGTGGGCCGCATCCCCGATTTTGAGCGCAGCATTGCGACTGTGCGCAGTCGCGGCATTAGCTTTTTGATGTGTGCGCAATCGCTGAGCCAGCTCGATGTCGTGTACGGCAAATCCACGGCGCTTACCATCCTCGATAACTGCGATAGTTTGGTCTATATGGGCGGCGGCAGCAACATCGCGACGCAGAACTACATAAGCGAACTGTGTGGCGAGTCGGTTTTGGGCACCAAGTACGTGGGCGCCGAGCGCACTGCCGTAGATGTGCGCGGTTGCGTGATGACCCCAGGCGAGGTTGGGCTTATGCCCCGCACCGATTGCCTGGTCAAGGTGACCGGCATGCGTCCCTTCCGCGCCAAGAAGTACTTTTGCGCCGATCATCCCAATGCTGCCAAGTGGCTGAGGGATTAGCCCTTGCAGCTTTGTGTACCCCATCTTGCATGTTTTGTCGCACGGCTTCCGTTAGTCGTAAGCCGTGCGGTCCAGTTTTTGCCTCCTTACCGATTCCGTTTAGAAGGGAATTGCCATGCCCGTTATGTATCGTGAGCCCAGCATCATAAAGAAGTCCAAGGACGGCCGTGTTGCCGCTGTCGATATGGCAAGCGAACTGCTCAACAGCCGTGTGCTGCTGCTGGAGGGCGAGGTCAACGATGCGACCTGCAACGGCCTTATTAAGTCCATGCTGGTGCTGGAGCATCAAAGTGCGACCGAGCCCATCACCCTCATCATCAACAGCCCGGGCGGCAGCGTCACGGCGGGGCTGGCGCTCATCGACACCATGCAGTCGCTCGATTGCCCCGTGATCACGGTGGGCGAGGGCGTCGTGGCCTCGATGGCCGCGGTGATCTTGGCCTGCGGCGACCACCGTCAGGTGTACCGCCACACGCAGGTGCTCATCCACCAACTGATGGGCGGCATGGGCATGGCGCAGCAGACCGATATCGAGATCGTGGCCCAGCATACAGCGGCCATGCGCGCCGAGCTGGACGAGCTGCTGGCCGAGCATGGCAACCTGAGCGCCCAGGAGTTCCACGAGCTCACCGAGCGCGACTGCTGGTGCAACGCCAGGCGCGCTCTGGAGCTGGGCCTGGTGGACGAGGTGATTGCGCCCAGCAAGAAGGCGCTCTAGCGGGGCGCATGCCTTACAAGTACGTTGTGCAGGGCGAACAAGTGCGTAAATTCACAGCCAGAAAGAGGTTGAACATGAACAGGATTTGGGACGTCGATGGCATTGAGTGGGAAGACCTGCCCACCGTGAGCGACCTGCTGTGCGCTGCGGACACAAAGATCCTGGCGCGTGAGGTTGCCCTTCGATACGGCGGCAAGCCGGACGGCCGCGGCCGTGGCGATAGCGAACGCAGCCTAAAGCGCGCCCGCCGCAAGGTCAAAAAGCTGCGGAAGATGGATCCCGAGCCCAGCGACAAGATCATCCTGTTGCCCAAGCATGTCATCAATCGTCGCGATGCGGGCCACGGTTTTGGCTATTACGACGTGGGGCCGTGCATCTTTATGCGCGACGGCGTGCAAAGGCTGGGGGAGGACGCACTCGCCAATGTGCTTCCGTGGGAATTGATCCTGATGGATGATGAGTCCGCGAGCGAAATGCTGGGCTTTCGCGTATGGCTCGAAGGCGAGTGGGATCTATGCGAACGTTATCGCTTTTTGGCCGTGGTGTGTGTTCGCATGCTGAACAACATCCGGGCGCAAAAGGAGCTGCGCAAGTTCCTCGAGCAGGGCGATGCGGCCTGCGATATGGACGAGGACGATGTAGTTGAGGACATTCGCCGCGACGTGCTGTATCCCGAGGAAGTAATTAACGCCAAACTCGGCGGCTATTGGGACGCGAGTTTGGGACTCAACCTGCCCTGGAAGGACGAGCATCGGCAGACTTGCACGCGGATTGACAGGGCTATCGATGACCTGTTTGCCGAGGAAACGAAGCGCTGCGCTGCGGAGCTTGGGAAGAAGCTCGAGCGCGGGTATGAGGAGCGCGGGGAGTTACTGAACGGGATGTCCTTGTGAACGGTTGCCGACGGTCCGATAAAAATCTGTCCGGACGAAATGATAGAACGATAGCGTAAATAGCATCTGCACTTTAAGGAGTTAACAATGGGAATCGCCTATAAGGAACTGTTTCGTGTAAACCGTCCTATCTGTGGGCCTGGACCAGGAGGTTTCTTCATTAAAAGATTCAAGGAAGGCGGCTACAGTGAGGCTGAATTGCTCGATTTAATTTCGGGAGTGGACTTTTCTCTTGGTGAAGTGGATGAGGACATTAGCCTGAAAAAGAAATGCGAAATAGTCGAACAGGCGGTGAGTGGGGTGCATTATACGAGTTGGGCCCCCAGCGTGATCAGCATGATCATCTCACTTACGGTCGGAGGGTGTCTGTCTGCATGGGCGGGCAACAATTCAATCGCTGCCGGGGTTTTCGTGACGCCATGCCTGATTGCCTTGGGAATATATGCATGGTTTCGTTTATGCTTTGAGCGAAATCAAACGGTACTGTTGGGTGCGCTGAACCACATAAAGACACTTCAGCCGTAGTTGCATGAAATCGCCGATCGCCTGCCGTGGGCCCTCGGGACCGCCCTCGCGGCGCCCTTCCCGCTCTTTCCGGACATGGCGTCCTCCGATCTCCCGGGGCCGGCCGACCCGGCCCTCAGGGTATCGGATTCCCAAATTCATCCGTACATGTACGGATGAATTTGGGAGGTGTTCGGATGAAGTTGATATTCAAGGGGTGCGGCAGTTGGCAGGAATCTCAAGCGCCCAACCGCCAATCTCCACATTTCTTTGCTAAACTAGCTTTGCGCGGGAAACCGTGCATAGTTCGGGAGCATGTCCCCCAACTGGATCTAGGTTCGGATGCCGTTGCCCGGACTATTGGTGAAGGTTGGGGGACTTCCTACTTTCCATAGCGCAAGAAGTCGTAGATGCGGACGCACTTCCGATAATGCGAATCTTTCAACAGAGCCCTCTTCTTGGCAGGGTCGTTTCCCACGTCAGCCAGTGCCCGCTTCAGCAACGCTTCCAAGTCGTCGACGTCCATCTCTTCCTCTGAAAGGCACGGGATGAACGCGAACGGGCTCTTTGGCGCGCATGCATTCGCAAGGCCCTTTATGCTCAGCGACCCTTCGAATCTGCGACGAGTCGCAGGCATCGATTTGCGGAACGTTTCGCTTCGATAGCTATCAATCGAGGTGAGCGTTGGGAGATAAGTCGCTATGTCCTTACCGACCTCTCCACCGAGTCCGCGCGTGTACTTGAAGACAGGCATGTTGTTGGGCCGTTGGCGCACGTACATGTTGAGGTAGTTCTCGACGATGAACTTTGGGTCATAGCGAAGGTTATCGAGCACGATGTCCTCGAAGATATCTTCAGGTGAAATCGGCTTTCCGATGCTACTTGGTGACACCGACAGGCCGATGACGATCTTCTGGTCCGGGTCAAGGTCGTTGAGGACATTGTCTATCCCTGAGACGATGATGTCGGAACTCGGGTCGATGTGCTCCGCAAGCCTGAACACGCTGCCCCTCAACTCGCGGATAAATCGCGTGCTATACATTTTCCGGAAGCTGCGCATCGCATCGTAGATCGACTCGAAGTCATCCGTGGTGATCTTCGTCATCGAAAGCGTACGGTCACCGAAACTCATAGCAATCTCGCCAACAGAGGTGTCGGTTGCGTGCTGAACGAAGATGAGCCGCTTGCCCAGCCGTTTGAGCTTGTCATCTGGTAGGCATTCGCAGATGTCACCCAGTATCGACCTGATGTTCTCGTCTTGAATCGAATAACCGAGGAAGATGACGGGATACTCGACGAAGAGGGTGAGCAGCTTCGCCGAGAGATACTTCCTCTTCTGCGCGAACTCCGCATAGTCAGCGCTGGTCAGGACGATGCTTCCCGCCCTCGAGACTGAGCCATGGATCTTGTATATCTCCTGAGAGAAAGCCTGGTCAGAGAACAGGAGGTCGCTTTCTCCGACGTAGGTCGTGAAACCAGGGAATAGGGTCTCACACATACAGTCATAATTCGTGGTGATGATGCCGGCAACTTTTTCCCTGCCCGCCTTCGCCAGCTTCTCAGTTTCGGCGCTCTCGACGAGACGAGCTCTCGCGATCTTATCTGCGACGTAGATCTTCATGGGCGAAGCGTCCCCGGTAAGCTCGTCACTGTGATCTTCGCGGAAGGCAGCGAATTCATCCGATGCAAAGAGCTCGTGGTTTACTTCGCTTTCCATGAGCGTGGCAACGTACGGCAGTTCGGACTCGACCTCGCCGTTCTGGACAGCAATCTTCGCCTGGCTCTTGAAGCGCGCGAAGGCATATGGGTCGTCAAGCACCTCGGCGCAGATATCCGAAAGCAGCCCCTCCCATCCCGGCGTGCCGCAGTAACGACGGGAGAGGCCAGAGCCGATGAAGAGAAACGGATAACGCCCGGCATCATCAACAGCTTTGTGGATTATCGATTTGATTCTCTCGTCCATAATCTTTCCTCCTGTACCAATCGACATGCTCGTGAAATGTTATCCCACCAACTTCGGCGAGTGCGGGCTGAAAGCATCGTTGCCGTTCTGCCCGTCGACCAATCCGCACGCGAGACTCAGCGGCACAACTGCAGCGTTCTCGACCTCCACGCTAAGCACGTAGTGGAAGTCCGCCCCCTGGCTCCCACGATTCCGCTCGTAACCAATGGCGGCCAGCCGGTCGGCTAGTTCGTCTCTCGAAACCAGCTCGTTAGCCTTCACCTTGCAAAGCATGGGTTCAAGTTCGTAAGTGTTTGTCTCGCTGATTGCGTTCCTGTAGAAGCGGAAATGGGTCGTACGAAAGAGATCTTTATGATGGGAGTACACGTGCCCGTCCTTAATGGCGTAGAAGTAGAAAAGGAACTCACCGCCCTCGTTTAGCCTGCCGCTACTTTCAAGGAAGCGGTAAATTTGTGGCGCTACAACGGAGAGCCGATTACGCTTCCGAAGCGATTTGCCCCACGAGCTGAGTTTATTGAATACCACAACGATATGATATTTAAAGGGTAATTGGACTATCTCCCGACCAAACGAGGATTCGGATTGGCTTGCTGAAATGTGGCAGTGCCCTGTTCTAAGCAACGTATTTGCGATAGAGTCGCGCGGGAACGGTGCTCGGGGCCGTTGCACCAGTAGCAAATTACTTATATCGAGCGATGTGATGCTGCGATTTCGGAAATGCTTGCCTGGTTGTGGCGCCGACTTCGAAAAGCTGGTTTTTATTTCCATTACAGCTGAAACAGGCCGTCAAAATTCATGGAAGATCTTTTCGATAGTAATGGATGAACTGAGGAGGTTTGTCTGGAGGGTGG